>JABMRL010000017.1 GCA_013202615.1 Dehalococcoidia bacterium | reverse complement strand
GGGGTCTTTGCCGGTGCTCTGCGAGGGGAGGGCGTTGCGCTCGGCGATAAGGTGCTGGAGGCGGCGGATGTAGGCGCTCTGCGGGCTGAGTTCTATCTCGCCTTCATCACCGTTCTTTACCTGCTCCACCGCCGCTTCCGCCTCGGCAAGCGCCACCTGGAACGAATCGCGCCTGCCGGAATCGGCGAGCCGGAATATACTCTGCAGCATCTGGCGTATCTGGAGCGGGGTATTGCTTTTCAAGACGTAAATGGGCAGGTTGGCCGCTTCGGCGTCCTTGACCTTCTGCGGCTTCCGGCGATAGTAGTTCTTGGAGGTGACAAAAAGGTTGGCTTCCTTCAGGTTTTCCACAACATCCAGGCTAAGATTCAACTCCCTGGCCAGGTGGTCCAGCCTGGTACGATTGACCCCGAAGAGGAAAATACGTTGCCGGTCGTGGCCGGATGCTTTTTTATCTCTGGTCTTTTTCGACTCCGCCGGAGGTTTTTCCACCCTTACCTCGCCGCTTTCATCCAGCCATCTTACCTCGGTGTCAACGGACTGGCTCCGCAGAACGGCGTCAACCGCCTCGGCGACGTCCGGGTGAATAGCCACACGGTCCCGCTCCTGAATCTCAACCACGATGTCAAAGGTGGGTGGGGACATCCGCTCCAGTATCGACTTCTTGGTGCCCCTCCGCCGTGCTTCCTCGTCCCCCAGAGTGACCGACTGTATGCCGCCGATGAGGTCGGCAAGGGTTGGATTCAACATCAGGTTTTCCAGGGTATTGCCGTGGGCGGTGCCGACCAGCTGAACGCCGCGCTCGGCGATGGTTCGCGCTGCCTGCGCTTCGAGCTCGGTGCCAATCTCGTCAATGACGATAACCTCGGGCATGTGGTTTTCCACCGCCTCTATCATCACCGCGTGCTGCATGACCGGCGTCTTCACCTGCATCCGGCGCGCATGGCCAATCGCCGGGTGGGGGATATCGCCATCGCCGGCAATCTCATTGGACGTATCGACAATGATAACCCGTTTGTTAATATCATCGGCCAGCACCCGGGCAACTTCCCGCAGCATGGTCGTCTTGCCCACTCCGGGGCGGCCCAGCAGCATGACGCTCTTGCCCGACTCCACCAGGTCTTCAATCACCTTTATCGTGCCGAAAACGGCTCGGCCCACGCGACAGGTCAGCCCGACGATACGCTCCTTGCGATTTCTTATGGCGGAAATGCGGTGCAGCGTCCGCTCAATGCCGGCGCGGTTGTCGTCGCCAAAGTTGCCGATGCGCGAAACCACGTAATCGATATCCGCCTCGTCAACTTCCTTTTGATTGAGTGTCGGTTCACGACTTGGAAAGCGAGCTTCCGGAGGACGCCCCAGGTCCAGTACCACTTCCAGCAGTTCGCTGAGGTCTTTCTGCTCACGGAGTATCTGCCGTATCTGAGGCGGCAGGACATCCAGCAATGCATCAAGGTCGTCAGTAATTACCTTCTGCAACTACCCCCTCCCGTAACCGCTTATTCCCGTCCGGACACCATCTCCAGAAAATATTGATGAAACCTCAGGTCATCCGTCAGCTCGGGATGAAAGGCCAGTGCCAGCATTTTACCATCTCTTGCTGCCACGATGGTACCGTCGGCCAGCCGCGCCAGCACTTCCACAGTGCCGTTAACCTTTTCCACCAGCGGCGCGCGGATGAAAACGCCGGGGAAGGGTTTTTCGCCCAGCGCCGGCACGTTTAATTCCGTCTCAAAGCTCTCCAGCTGCCGTCCGAAGGCATTGCGCCTGACGGCGATATCCATCAGCCCCAGCGGCTCAAAGGCTGGGTCATCGCCTTTCCCGGCCATTAATATCATGCCGGCACAGGTACCGAACACGGACATTCCCTGCTTTACCCGGTTCCGAATCGCCCGGGTGAGTTTGTAATCCCGCATCAGCCGCCCGATGGACGTACTCTCCCCACCGGGAATAATGAGCCCGTCCAGACCCTCAAGTTCTTCGGGTATACGGACGGGCGTAGCTTCAACTCCCAGCTGGCGCAGTTTTTCGATGTGTTCGATGAAGGCTCCTTGCGAGGCAAGGACGCCAATCTTCATATTACCATCCCCTCGACGCCAGCAACTCATCTGATGGAATTTGTTTTATATCCAGTCCGGGCATTGCCTCGCCCAGATTTTTGGAGACCTCGGCTACGATTTTCGGGTCGTTATAGTGCGTGGTGGCTTTGACAATCGCCTGTGCCCGTGCCGAGGGGTCGGTTGACTTGAAAACTCCGGAGCCGACGAAGACGCCGTCAGCACCAAGCTGCATCATCAGCGCTGCATCCGCCGGAGTGGCTATGCCGCCGGCGGCGAAGTTGACCACAGGCAGCTTCCCTGTCTTGTGCAGTTCCTCTACCAGCGCAAATGGTGCCCCCATCTCCTTGGCCTTGGCCATCAGCTCTTCCTGTGGGGTATTGACCAGCTCGCGGATGGCATCCATCACCGCGCGCATGTGCCTGACCGCCTCAACAACGTTGCCGGTGCCGGCCTCGCCCTTGGTCCGTATCATCGCTGCTCCCTCACCTATGCGGCGCAGGGCTTCGCCCAGGTTGCGGCAGCCGCAGACAAACGGGACCTTAAAATCATGTTTCCAGACATGGTGGGCCTCGTCAGCCGGGGTGAGCACTTCCGACTCGTCTATATAGTCCACGCCAAGCGCCTCCAGCACCTGCGCCTCAACGAAGTGCCCTATCCGGCATTTAGCCATCACCGGTACGGAAACCGTCTTCATAATGGCTTCGATGATAGTCGGGTCGGCCATTCTGGCCACGCCACCGGCGGCGCGAATATCTGCCGGCACCCTCTCCAGCGCCATTACCGCGCAGGCGCCAGCCTCCTCGGCAATCCTGGCATGCTCGGGGGTTACCACATCCATAATGACCCCACCCTTGAGCATCTGGGCCAGTCCGCTTTTAACCTTCCACGTTCCCGTCTCCATACCCATCACCTCACTTCGCCGGGAATTTAACTCTTTTTGCATTGATATTCTACTACTGAGTTAATAGTTTATCAACTTATTAGATTTAGTAGCTTTTTCGGGATATCTCTTCCCCCTGGCTATTGTAGAGTGCAGCTATGTCGGGCTCACTATTGTTCCAAATAGCTCGACTAGATTCAAAGCTGAAACCCCCCCATTCAGGATGATACTCATTAGTATAAACTCGGGTGCTTTCGCCCGAAGCCAAGATATAAGACGGAAAAATGAATGAAGGATATCCCTCTGATATATCTTGTAGTATCCACCCGGCCAAATCTTGAGGTTGTTCTCCGAGATTGGTAATTTCTACATATTCGTCGGACTCTACACGAGGAACCTGCCCATCATAAAAAATTTGGGTAATCTGGATATTTTGAACTTCGGTGGGTGGTGGAGGTAGCGGAATAGATGAGTCCCAAAGCCCTTTTTTGTCCTGCTTCGCCTCTGCCTCAGCTTTCTCAAGGGTGTCTTGGTATTTAGTGTCAGGAGGATAAGCCTTTACTTCAGCCAGTCCCTGTCTTACTAGCTCAGCATTAACGAAGATATCACCAACGTAGACGTAGCGTAGAAGCCTTCCATATCTATCAGTTTCTGAGATATCCTTCTCTAACCTGACGGTTCTCTTTTCCAAAAGCTTTTTGTTATATCTAGTAGCCTCCTGCGCTAGGGCATTAAATTCAGGGCGTTTATCATCTAATTCTGGCGTGTCTATCCCAATGTAGCGGACTTTGTATATTTTGCCAGAAATATCAACCTCTATAGTGTCTCCGTCAATAACCCTGGTGACTTGAGGTGCGGCAGGAGCCGCGCAACCAATCGCATAGATTATGAGAAGCAGAATCAAGATGACACTAAGATATTTTGTCTTCATTTCAGGTCATCTCAACTCACACAAGGGGCCTTTTCGCCGGGATGCCGGGGCGGCGGGGGTACTGCGCAGGCGTCTCCCCGACCTTGTCAATGACCACCAGCCAGCGCCTGTCGCCGAACTCGGGCAGGTCGATACTTTTCACATCGGTAAGTTCACCACCCAGAAGTGAAATCGCTTGTTGTGCCGACTGTACCTCTGTTTCTATACTTCCCTTTTTCTGCGCGATGAACCGGCCGCCGATGGCACAGAACGGCAGGGTCAGCTCTACCAATGCCGATAGCCCTGCCACCGCCCGGGATAGAACCAGGTCGAACTGCTGCCGGTATTCAGATTTGTGGGCCACCTCTTCCGCCCGCCCGACCACAATTTCAACATCCTTCAGGTTCAGCTGCTGGATAATATGCTCCAGGAAGCCTGCTTTCTTCTTCGTGGCATCAAGGAGCACCAGTTCGATTTCAGGCAGGAGTATTTTAAGCGGAATTCCGGGTATCCCTGCCCCCGTGCCAACGTCAATAAGCTTCATCCCCTTACTTAACGGCAGCTTAAACGCCTGAACCACGGTAAGTGAATCAAGGAAGTGTTTGACCTGTACTTCCTCATAATCGGTAATCGCCGTCAGGTTTAACCGCTGGTTCCAGTCGATGAGCTCCTGATAGTAGACCTTAAACTGCTCGAGCTGACGGGGAGTAAGGCGCAGACTCAGCTTCTCGGCTCCAGTTACAAGTACTTCCACAGGCTAAATTATAGCACCACCGCTACCATCTTAAGTAGTAATTAAAGTAATTGTTGTGTAGAGGGGGATAAAGGGGGTGAGGTAGAAAAGAAACCATAACCAAGCTCAGCTACGGGATAACAAATATGTAATATAAATACACCACTATCCCGGCGAAGACAACGCTGTCCATCCGGTCCAGAAAGCCACCGTGACCCGGTATGGAAGCGCCCGATTCTTTTACCCCGGTGTTACGTTTGAGCAGAGACTCTGCCAGGTCACCAACCTGCCCGAAAACGCTCACCAGCAGGGCCAGCACTACTCCCTGCCCGATGCTCAGCGTAATCTGGAACGGTGTTGACAGTGTGAATAGCAGGCTCACCGCCGCCGCCCCCAGCAGACCTCCAATCGCCCCTTCCCATGACTTGTGCGGACTTATCTGGGGAGCCAGGCGGTGCCTGCCCAGTGCCCGTCCCAGGAAGTAGGCGAAGGTATCAGAGCCGAAGGTAGTGAACAGAGCGAAAAACACCCAGTTTCTGCCCGCCTCCAGTCGTAAATCCACCAGAAAGCTCAGCATCCAGCCTACGTAGAGAAACCCGGTAACCATCCACGCCCAGCCGGTAAAAGCTCCCTCTACACGCTGGCGCAGCACCAGCCATATCAGCGGCAGCACAACGGCCAGTGTCACCAGCAGCGGCGCGGCAAACGGCGACGGGCAATGCGGGCTGATTAATATCAAAAGCGTAAAGAGCAGCCCGAAGACGGTCAGCGGACGGATACCGGAAACGCCCACCAGGCGATAGAATTCGTAAGCGGCCAGAAGCCCCCAGATGACGATAAAGACGGTGAACCAGGGAAGAGGCTTATCAAACCAGACGACGACAACTAGCAGGGGGAGACCCCATAGTGCGGTTATGACCCTTCTCTTGAGCATGCCCTATATTTACAGCGCGCCGAAGCGCCGTTCCCGCTGGCTGTAGGTAACCAGCGCCTTGTCCATGTCTTCTTCGGTAAAATCGGGCCAGAGAACATCGGTGAAGTAATATTCACTATAGGCGGTCTGCCATAACAAGAAGTTGCTGAGGCGCCATTCATCACCGGTTCTGATTAAAAGGTCAACGTCAGGGATACCAGCCGTGTACAGATAGTCACTGAACAGTTTCTCGTCTATCTTCTCCGGCGGGATGCCTTCGGTGACAATGCGGCGAACCGCATCAACGATTTCAACACGCCCGCCATAGTTAAATGCCAGGCTCATCGTCAATCCGGTATTATCCTTGGTGCGTTCCTCCGCACGCCGAATTGATACCTGCAGCCAGTCGGGCAATTGCTCGATTCGCCCGAGGTGCCGAACCTTCACGCCTTTCCGGTGCAACTTGGGGACATCCTTTTCAATCCTCTCTCCCAGAACGCGGAATAATCCGTGCACTTCCTCCTCCGGGCGACCCCAGTTCTCGGTGGAAAACCCGTAAAGGGTAACGTATTTTATCTTCAGCTCATTCAGGTATTCAACCAGGGAACGCATTTTTTTCACGCCGGCCTCATGCCCGGCCAGCCTGGGCAGCCCGCGTTTCTCTGCCCAGCGCCCATTTCCATCAGGGACAAAAGCGATGTGAACCGGCAATAGTTTTATCTGCTGCTTTATTGATGTCATCGCTCCGCCTTTCCCCGGCATCGCCAGCATATATTACGGCGTTCTAAGCCTCCAGGAGTTCCTTTTCCTTATCCCGCCCGGCCTGGTCAATTTCAGCGATATGAGCATCGGTGAGCTTCTGCAATTGGCCAAGAGCCCTCTTGTGCTCATCTTCAGATATCTCTTTGTTCTTTTCCATGCCCTTCAGGTCATTCATAACTTCATGCCTGAAATTACGCACCGTTACCTTTCTCTCCTCAATCCTTTTCCGCACCACCCGGATAAGCTCCTGTCGCCTTTCCTCGGAAAGCGGCGGTATGCTGATTCTGACAACATTCCCGTCATTGGTCGGGTTAAAACCGAGTTCAGATTTCAGAATGGCTTTCTCAATCTCACGAATACTACCCTTGTCCCAGGGCTGGATAATGAGAAGGCTGGCTTCAGACACGGAAATGCCGGCAATCTGATTGAGAGGCGTGGGCACGCCAGCGTAGTCCACCCTGATGTGCTCGACCAGTGCCGGTGTGGCACGTCCGGTGCGCAGTGTAGCCAACTCTTTGCGCAGGCCGCTGACAGACGCCTGCATCCTGCCCTCTATTTTCTGTAACTCGTCGCTAACCATTTTACCCTACCCGCTTGATACCAGCGTGCCAATCGGCTCACCTCTGACCGCTTTCTCCATGCTGCGAGGTGCCTGAAGGTCAAAGACAATAATGGGCAGTTTATTCTCCAGGCAAAGAGAGAGGGCGGTGGCGTCCATCACCTCCAGCCGAAGGTTCAGCGCCTCCAGATGCGTGATGCGCTCGAATTTCTTCGCATCCGGCTTTTTAATCGGGTCGGCACTGTAAATGCCGTCTACTTTGTTCTTCGTCATGAGCAGGACTTCGGCACCAACCTCGATTGCCCGGAGCGCCGCCGCGGTATCCGTAGTCATATAGGGGTTCCCGGTGCCACCGGCAAATATGACCACCCTGCCCTTTTCCAGATGGCGGACAGCTCGACGTCTGATATACGGCTCAGCCACCTGATTGATGCCGATGGCTGTTTGCGTCCGGGTGTGAACCCCTTCCCTCTCCAGCATGTCCTGAAGGGCCAGGGCGTTGATTACCGTAGCCAGCATTCCGGCATAGTCCGCAGTTACGCGGTCGACACCGTTGGCCTCAGCCTCACCACCACGCCATATGTTACCCCCGCCGACGACGATAGCTACCTCCACCCTCATTTCCACTATGCCCTTGATCTGTTTGGCTATCTTGGCAAGGGTGGTGATATCGATGCCGAACTTATTTTCCCCGGCAAAGGACTCACCGCTGAGCTTGATAAGTACTCGCTTGTACTTGGTCTCAGTCATCCTCCTCGTCCCTTACGCCTAACTCAAATCTGGAGAAGCGACTTACCCTGATATTTTCACCTACCTTGGCAATGACTTCAACAATTATATCACGGACGGTTTGGGCGGAGTCTCTGATAAAAGGCTGCTGCAGGAGACAGGCAACCTGAGGCTCAATGTCGGCCCCCTCAGGGAGCTCTTCTTCGGAGATATACTGCGGTGAGAGTGCGGCAACCTGCATGGCCAGGTCATGTGCCAGTCCTTTGAATTCGTCGGTGCGCGCCACGAAGTCGGTCTCACAGTTGACTTCGACCAGTGCCCCGATACGCCCTCCGGTGTGGATATAGGCCTCAACCAATCCCTGTCCGGTGACACGGTCGACTTTTTTCTCTGCCTTGAGCAGTCCCTTTTCCTTTAAAACCTGAAGTGCCTTCCCCAGGTCTCCTTCCACTTCAAGCAGAGCGTTCCGGCACTCCATAACTCCAGCACTGCACTGGTTCCGCAACTCCTTAACCATCTCTATCGATATTTCCAAGAATAGTCCTCCTTATTCCTCTTCCGGAGTGAAGATTAGCGGCCCCATCGTTTCCAGTGCCTCGGCTTCCCCCACCCCTTCCATCTCCGCCGCCTCTATTGAGACTTCGGCAAAACCGGCTTTGCCCTCCAGAACGGCATCGGCAATCTTGCCGCATATCAGCCTTATGGCACGAATCGCGTCATCATTCGCCGGTATCGGACAGTCTATCACATCGGGATTACAGTTGGTGTCCACGATAGCCACCGCCGGTATTCCCATTCGCTTGGCCTCGGCAAGCGCGATACCTTCCTTCGTCGGGTCAACGAGAAACAGCGCATTGGGCAGGTTGGTCATTTCTTTAATGCCGCCCATCTGCGTATTGAGTTTTTCAATCTCCTCACTTATTTTCATGATTTCTTTTTTAGTCAGGCGGCCGAATTCTCCTCTTGATTGCTGGTCTTCCATGCGCACCAGGTGGTCAATGCGCGCCTGAATGGTAGCAAAGTTGGTCAACGTTCCGCCCAGCCAGCGCTGGTCAATGTACGGCATGCCGCAGCGCTGCGCTTCTTCTACAACTGACTCCTGGGCCTGTTTCTTGGTGCCGACAAACAGTATGGTGCCGGCACTCGCCACCAGCTCCTTAACATACTCACAGGCCTTGTCCAGCATAGCTGCCGTCTTTTCCAGGTCAATGATGTGAATACCATTACGCTTTGTGAAGATATAGCTCTTCATACGGGGATGCCATCGCCCCGTCTGATGTCCGAAGTGGGCACCCGCTTCCAGAAGTTGTTTTATGGTTGTTGTATCTGGCAAATTCTCCCCCCTTTTCCCGTCTGGAATTAAATATGTCGATTTAAAGTATAGCATACCCCTTAGCAGGCAGCAATATTGAAGGCGAGCACTTGACAAACGGATAATCGGCTGTTACACTTACCACAAATAATCACGTAAAGGCTGCGAACAGGACTAGTAGCCTCCAGAGCGGGGCTCAGAGAGTCGGGTAAAGTGTGAGCCGATGCCAGCGCCGGAGACGAATGGACCTGGGAGCCGCAAACCGAAAGCTATTATCGCAAGTAGGCTTTGACGCAGGGGAAGCGTTATCACATCCCGGGGTATCGTCCTTCCACGGAAGGACCGTACCGGCAAGAGATGGTCATGCATTTTTCTTATATTGCATGACCAAGAAGGGTGGCACCGCGGAAGCAGCCTCCGCCCCTTCCAGGGCGGAGGTTTTTTTATTCCCCGAAAAGGCAAGGAAAATGTACTATCCGGAATTAGAAGAAGTTAAAAAACTGAAGCAACAGGGTAACCTGGTACCGGTATACCATGAGATGGTGGCCGACCTGGAGACACCGGTTTCGGCATATCTCAAGATAGCGCAGGGCGACTACTCGTTTCTTCTGGAGAGCGTGGAGGGCGGGGAAAGACTCGCCCGCTACAGCTTTATCGGCACGGAACCGTCTCTGGTTATAAAAACCGGCCGGGAAAACCCCGTTGACCCGCTGACACTTATCGAAAAGGAGTTCCAGCATTACCGGCCGGTGCCGGTATCCGGCCTGCCCCGTTTCCATGGCGGAATCGTCGGCTATCTCAGTTACGAAGTGGCCAGGTACTTTGAAAACCTGCCCACCCCGGATAACGACCCTCATGGTCTTCCGGAGTCGGTGTTGATGCTGGCGGATACGCTGCTGGTCTTTGACCACCTGACCCACAAGATAAAAATAGTATCCCATGCCCACCTCGATGGTGATATTGAGCAGGCGTACTCCGAGGCAACGGGTAAAATCGACCGCATAGTGGCAAGGCTAAAGCAGCCGGTTAACACCGACGCTCCGCCGTCAGCCGTCCCGGAGTCTCCGGTCACGCCAAATCTCTCCCGGGCCGAATATGAAAGCCTGGTCACCAGGGCCAAGGAATATATCTTTGCTGGAGACATTATCCAGGCCGTCCTGTCACAGCGCCTGTCCAAACGTACCGGCGCCAGTCCTTTTGCCATCTACCGCGCCTTGCGCTCGATTAACCCCTCTCCCTATATGTATTTCCTGCACCTCGGCGACTGCCACATCGTGGGCGCTTCTCCGGAGCTGCTGGTCCGGGTGGAGGACGGCATTGTCTCCAACCACCCCATCGCCGGCACCCGCCCCCGCAGCCCTGACCCCGACCGCGACCTGGAGCTGGCCAGGGAACTGCTGAACGACGAGAAGGAACGCGCCGAGCATATCATGCTGGTCGACCTCGGCCGCAACGATATCGGCCGCATCAGCCAGCCGGGCACGGTTTCCGTCACCCAGTTCATGGACATCGAGAGGTACTCGCACGTAATGCACCTGGTGTCCCATGTCCAGGGTAAATTGAGGGCCGGAATGACCCAGTACGACGCCCTGAGGGCCTGCTTCCCTGCCGGCACCGTCTCCGGGGCACCGAAGATACGGGCTATGGAGATAATTGCCGAGCTGGAACCGGATAAAAGAGGCCCTTACGCCGGCGCCGTCGGCTACTTTGATTTCTCCGGCAACCTTGATACCGCTATCGCCATCCGCACCATTGTCATCAAGGACGGTGTTGCTCACGTTCAGGCGGGCGGGGGCATTGTTGCCGACAGTATTCCTGAGAATGAGTACCAGGAAAGCCTGAATAAAGCCCAGGCATTATTTACTGCCATCAAGCAGGCGGAGGCCAGCCATGCTCCTGTTGATTGATAACTACGATAGTTTTACCTACAACCTCTATCAGTACCTGAGCGAACTGGGTGAAGAGGTGCAGGTGTTCCGAAATGATAAAATC
>JABMRL010000117.1 GCA_013202615.1 Dehalococcoidia bacterium | reverse complement strand
CTGGTGGGAGGTTATGCCGATGTGCTTCACCACGCCGGCTTTCTTGGCATCTTCAATCACGCCTCGCGGGCCGTTGGGGTCGAGCACGGTTTCCAGCGTCTCGGCATCGCTGACATTGTGCAGCTGGTAGAGGTCGATATAATCCGTACCGAGCCTCTCCAGGCTCAATTTGAGGTGCTTCTCTATGTCTTCCCGGGTGCGCGCCAGCGATTTCGTGGCCAGGATAATTTCTTCCCGCTTTCCCTTGATTGCCCTGCCGATTCTCTCCTCGCTGGTGGTGTAACCGTTGGCCGTATCCAGGAAGTTGATGCCCAGGTCAAGACACTTATTGACCACGGCGATAGCTTCCTCTTCGGGGACTCTCTGAATGGGGATGCCCCCGAATCCGAGCCCGGTTACCATCATCTCGGTTCTGCCCAGTCTGACCTTTTCCATGACTTTTCTAACCCTCTTTCAAGTGCCGGTTTAACTCAAGAGCCTTTAGCGGCTGACTTTTTGATGATTTCAACCATTTCCCGGTAGAACTCCTCGTGCCCTTTGCCCAGAGAGAGTTTTTCCATCGGGCACATGTCCTCACCATCGGCTCTCTGTATGGTGGGAACTGTTTGGGTGAAGTGATACTCAATCCCGTATTTTTGCAGCGTCTGCGCGGCAAACTCACTGCCCAGCGGGCTGAATATCTCCCGGCATCCCGCCTTTACTGCGAGCAGGGCGGCCGCATTGCCCATAATTTTGTCGAAGATAACCACGCCTTTGTGCTCCGGAGCAATGCGGTCGATATATTCCATCAGGGGCAGCAGGCGGTCTTTCCGGGAGGAAAAGACAAGCGAGCTATCTTCATATACCCGCAGCGTGTCAGCGCTGGCATTAAATTGGTGGAAAATACGTTGGTACATAACCCTTATTCATTGTAAATAAGTTGCCCTGCCGTTTGCAAATCAACGGCATCGTTTATGAGTGCGGCGGCTGGTTAGCTAGCGGCTGATGCGCAGGCCACCGCCCTTGAGCAGGTTTTCCACCTCACCCAGCGTTGACCAGTTGGCATCGCTCGGGATGGAATGCTTCAGGGCTGAGTAAGCGTTTCCGTACTTGACCCCTTTTTCCACGTCGCCGGTGAGGTACCCGTAGACAAACCCGGCGGTGTAGGAATCGCCGGCACCGACCCGGTCCACTATCTCCACGTCGTAGGTGCGGTCATCGTATATCTTGCCCGCTGCGTAGGCAATCGCCGTCCAGCGATTTCTCAGCACGGATACGTCCTCACGCAGGGTGATGCAGACGACCTCAAAGCTGAATTTCTCGGACAGCTTCCGGGCTACTTCACGGTAGTCCTTGCCGGTGATGCCGAGCACCTTTCTGGTATCCTCCTCTGTGGAAAAGAGGACATCGATGTGCTCCATCAGTGGTTCCTGGCATTTCCGGGCTTCCTCCTCTGTCCAGAGCCGGCCACGGTAATTGAGGTCGTAGCTCACCTTGCAGCCAGCCTTCTTGGCGGCTTGCAGTGCCTCGGCGGTAACCCGGGCGGCGCCGGCGCTCAATGCCGGGGTAATGCCGCTGGTGTGGAACCACCTGGCGCCCTTCAGCACTTCTTTCCAGTCTATCTCTCCGGGCTTGACCTGGCTGATTGAGGAATGGGCGCGGTCGTAGAGGACGCTGCTTGGCCGGGGCGTGGCGCCAAATTCGACGAAGTAAATCCCGATGCGGTCGCCTTTGGTCCAGATGATGTGCGAGGTGTCCACCCCGTGCTCACGGGCCTTGTTGCGAATCATCCACCCGAGAGCGTTGTCCGTCAGGCGTGAGACCCAGGCCGTGCTTATTCCCAGCCGGCTCAGGTCGACGGCCACATTCCACTCCGCGCCACCGATGCTAACATCGAGCAGGTTGGTCTGCTCCAGCCGCCGGTAGTTCGGCGGGGACAGCCGTACCATGGTCTCGCCAAAAGTAACAACATCAGCCATTGTTCGTTTCTCCTTTACCTTATTTAGCTTGATTTAACTTCCCCTGGCCTGCTTCACCGCGGCGACGAATTTTTGCGCCGTCTCGGTGATGGCGTCCCAGTTTTGCTCGCTCACCGCCTTCTTGTTCACCAGCGAAGCGCCGGCAGCCACGGCTACCGCACCGGCCTTGATGAATTCGGGCGTGGTCTCCAGATTCACTCCGCCGGTGGGCACCAGCTTTACCTGAGGCAGCGGGCCCATGATGTCCTTCAGGTATCCGGGGCCGCCTACCGACGCCGGGAACACCTTGACGATGTCAGCACCTGCCTCCCAGGCGGTCAGTATCTCGGTGGGAGTGAAGGTGCCGGGGATGATAATCTTGCTGTAGCGACGGCAGACCTTGATGACCTCAAGGTTCAGGGTGGGGCTGACGATGAAATCGGCGCCGGCCAGGATACAGGCGCGGGCCGTTTCCGGGTCGAGCACGGTGCCGGCACCGATGAGCACCTCTTCTTTCACCGCGCTCTTGAATTCCCTGATGGCATCTATGGCGCCGGGGACAGTCATGGTCACCTCAATGGGCCTGACACCGCCCCTGGCAATAGCCATGCATACGTCCACCGCTTCCCGGGCACTGCTGACCCTGACAATCGCTACCACACCACAGTCTGTAATGGTCTGTAAGTTTTTATCCTTATCGTTCATGGCTGTCCTCCTTTATTGGTGTTCCTGATGCCGAAACCGCAGGCATATCTTGTACTATCAGCGCTTCTTTGTCAATCGTTCCAGTTTCTGGAGCATTGCCTGCCAGTGGGTGCCCCTCCAGTAAATGCGGTGGCAGACAGGGCACTCCATGTACTGCTGCTGTGTCTGGAAAACATAGGGCGGCACGCGCTCCTTAACCTCTTCCTGGCTCCTCTCTTCAAGAGGATTGTTACACTCCAGACAGACGGTGAACGGTCGCGCCTGAAAATCGATATGCAGGGTATCAATCACCTGTCGGACCTGCGGTTCCGGTTGGTCGCTGTCAATGAGAATCGCTTTGAGCCGGCCGCTGGTGATGACGCCCCGTTTCATGACCTGGGTGTCCCGGGTCAGTATCACCCGGCTTTCCTTCAATGCTCTGTCTATCATATAGGCGTCGTCTTCACCCTCGAAAAAAACCGCGTCGTAGCCCAGCATTCTCAGCCATCTGGCGAGCTTGCCCGCGTTGTTGTCCACGATGAACCTGGGCGTATCTTCGGCCACGGTTTCCTCGCTCACCGGATTTATTTTATATGGGTATGGCAATCAGGGCAATCACGGATAGACCAGTAGAGTCGCTTCCCGCACCGGGGGCAACGCCCTTCCCTGTCCATTTTTTCCAGCCACGCGTCCATGCCGTTGTCTTTAATATACTGCAGTTCTTCGATTAAATGCTCGTGGTGGGATATTCCGTCAACGATGTGGACATGTTTGAAATCTTCCAGGCGCTGGCAGGGAAAATCGGAGCACTCAAAGCACCAGGTTACCCCGTGCTCGCTGGCGCACTTTCTGAAACCATGTCGGCACTCTACACATGCTGGCATCACTTTGTCCGAGAAA
Organism: Dehalococcoidia bacterium; assembly: GCA_013202615.1. Lineage (GTDB taxonomy): Bacteria > Chloroflexota > Dehalococcoidia > Dehalococcoidales > RBG-16-60-22 > E44-bin89. The sequence goes on along the minus strand of JABMRL010000117.1, from coordinate 552 downwards.
CATCCGTCGCAGCGCAATTCTTCGATGGTATAGCCCAGTTCTTTGGAACGCCTTTCCAGTTCGGCGACATCATTTTCCCGCGAGGCAAGGTAGCTGGGGCACGTCCCGCAGTAGATTCCGCAGATACCAACCAGCTTCCAGTCATCTTTCTCCATGCCGGACTCCTCCTATAATTGTACTATCATTCCTTCATACGCCAGCGTTATCGATGTATCAAGCTCGTCTGATAGCTGCTCAATCTCGGCTTCTATTTCCTTTTCCTGCTTCGGGTTCATGTGCACCAGAAATACCTGCGGCAGGTAGCCTTTCAGCTTCTGAAAAGCCAGGAGTTCCTCCTTGAGCAGGTTCGGGGTGAGATGCAGCATACGGTAGCCGAACGCTTCATATCGGTTCGGAGCCGTGACCTCGGTGATGAGAAGCTGCGGTGATACGCTTGGCCATGCCTCGGCCAGTCCCGGGCCGGTATCGCCGGTGTAGAAAAGAGTTTTTCCGTCGGGGGAAGTGACCTGATAGCCCACGGCGGGCGCCGAATGGTTTACCGGAACAGGCAGG
>JABMRL010000116.1 GCA_013202615.1 Dehalococcoidia bacterium | reverse complement strand
TTGGCCAGCGCAATATCTTTTCCCGCCCGCAACGCCGCCAGCGTCGGTCTCAATCCCACAGTCCCAGACGTGGCAATGACCACCATGTCTACCCCGGGGCTGGCTGCGATTTCATCCAGAGGAAGTAATTCATTTTTTATGTCAACTATACTCTTTAATCGCTCAATGTCATTGTTCTCTGATGAGCCGCCGATGTACTCCGGCTTGAACTCCTTTATCTGCTCGGCGAGCAGCTCCAGGTTTTTTCCCGCCGCCAGCCCGACAACACGAAACCGTTGCGGCGTTGTCCGAATGACATCAAGCGTCTGTCTCCCGATGGAGCCGGTGGAACCGAGAACAGCCACCCGCTTTACCTTCTCAATCATTGCCCTATTATCTTACAACAAACGGGTTCAGGAATGTAATCCTGAACCCGCGAAAATACTGTTTAAAGGTAATCCTTATTTAGCTGACAACGCTAACACACTGAAAAGTGTAATTCGTCTCTCCGACTACGAATTTTTCTCCTTTTCTTCCTCCTCGTCGTCTTCTAACATGTTGGGCAAATCAAAAACACGGGGGTCCTTACCCTTATAGCTGGCATCCGACCAGGAATTGAGAAACTCCTTTTCCTCACCACAGACCCTGCATACACCCCGGCTCGTCGGGCCGTCAGCCGGCTCAATAGTCCAGTAATGCCGGCAGGCCGTTGTCACCGCCGACTTTTTTTCTTCCAGCTCACTTATGTTCCTCATCGTACGCCTCCTCTCCATGGTATCTAGCCCATTTTAGGCCAGCTTATTGTTCCTGTATGTGACTTTTATCCCATATTTAAAATAACGAAAAAACACGCCGAAAGTTAGGTGAAATTGAAAAAGAAACGGGATTTGTAATCGTCGGGGCAGGTCAGCGGAAGGTTGCTATTCTTCGGTGATTACATCGAAGGGGCACTGTATCGCCCCCACGGGGCAGACCATTTCACACATCGTGCACCACTTACTGCACTGCTGGCATCCTATCCTCTCTTTGACCTCGACCACGTTATCAACCAGCACCAGAACGTGGCAGGAGCACACCTCGATACAGAGGCCACAACCGTCGCACTTATCCCGGTCGATTTCTGGCATTTTGGTCATTTATTCCATATTCTCCATACAGCAATAGTCTAATACTCGATTAGGCCGCCTGTCAGCGACTTTTGTCTCAAATGCCAACACCGGCGATTTCCCTCAGCGCTTCTTTATCCGTAATCACAACACGATTGCGCTCCAGCCTTACCTTCCCTTCATCTTCCAGCAGCTTAAGCGACCGCCCAATCATTTCCCTGGCCGTACCGGCCATGGCCGCCATATCCTGCTGGGTCAGCCGGTGCCTCTGCCCATTCGTGTCCTCCACGTTCTCAAGCAGTATCTTGGCCACCCTGCCCATCACCCGCCGGAACGACAGGTCCTCAACCAGCGAAATCATCTGCTCAATTCGCTGCGACAGCAGCCTCAAGATATTCTCTGCCAGCTTCGGGAGCTCGCGTAGACTTGCCTCCAGGTCATCTTTTTCCATCCCGTAAAGTACCACCTGAGTCATCGCCTCGGCGCTGGCCAGGCTCAGCCCTTCACCAAAGACAGGTACATCATTGAATGAGTCTCCAGGCCGAGCCAGATATATGATTTGCTCCTTGCCATCGGAGGAAGTTTTAAACACCTTCACCACGCCGGAGATAACAAAATACACAGCGCGTGCCGGCTCGCCTTCAAAGATGACTATCTCTCCACGCGTCACTGCTTTCTCAAATATATGCTTCTGGATTGAGACAAGCTCCTCTGGACTCAACCCCGAGAAATAGGTGTTTGATTGTAAAGACTCCGCCTTTACTGCCATATCGTTTAGGATTATACCAGCTTCCAGGTTACCCAGCAAAGCACTGCACACCGAACTTATCATTTCAATACCGCCCTTCATCAAACCCGCTTTTCGACTTCTGTTTTCATTATAGAATTGTACAGTTAATTCTCCATAAAAGAACCATTGAAACTCCGTTAAAATCTTTTGCCCGATGGCATCGATTTTCTGAGCCAGCCGGCATTGTGCTATACTAATCCAGAGTCAACCAGCAGGTTGACTATTTTACGACCCAGGGGAGGCGCGGCGTGAGCAAGCTGATTGATAGACTGGTCCAGACCGCGGAAACCGTTTCACTGCCGATGGGATTCCGGGTAATCCAACCAGCCCCGGCAAAGCCGAAAATGACGCTTATTGCCAGAATCGAGCCGGCGGCTGATATAGCACCGCTGGCTGATTATGTTTCCAGCGCCGACGCTGCCATCATTGCCCTGGCCAGCACCGGCCAAAAGACAGTGACGGATATAGCCCGGTCATTGCCCAACACGGTCTGGGGACTGTGGCTGGAAGAGAAAAGCCACCAGCCGATAACGTCGTCAATCGAGGCTGGCGCCGACTTTTTTATCATGCCTCTGGATTCAGAGCCTGACCTTCCCGGCATCGAGAAGGCGGGCAAAATATTGCTCTTGGAGTCGTCACTGAGCGAAGGCCTGATAAGAACGATAAACGAGCTGCCGGTAGACGCGGTACTGCTCTCTAATGTCGAAGGAGAAAAAACCGCCGTTACCTGGCATCAGCTCATGCTCTGCCAGCGCTTTGCCGACCTTTTGTCCAAACCCGTGCTCCTGACGGTACCGGCATCGGTTAGCAGCGCTGAACTAAAAGCGCTGTGGGATACAGGAGTGGATGGGGTGGTCATTCCGGTGAAAACAACAAAACAGGCGGAAAAACTGAAAGGGTTGCGTCAGATAATCGATAAATCGGACTTCACCGCCCGACCACGGAAAAAAGTGGCCGCCTTATTGCCGCACGTCGGTGAGGAAACAACCGCTGCCATACCGGATGAGGAAGAAGAGGAGGAAGAGTAGGCTTCTCTTCGAGTTGCCCTCAGGAACCGGACTGAGCTTTCTGCCAGGACTTGCCTTCCGAGGTAATCGTCGGCGCCACTACCATCTCCGCCTGGTGCATTTCCCGGATGGTAGTTACCCCGCAGACACCCATCGCGGTACGGATAGCCCCGACGATATTCTGGCTGCCATCGGTTACCGACGTCGGGCCGAAGAGAATCTGTTCCAGGGTGGCGGTGGTGCCAACTTTAATCCGAGTCCCCCTGGGCAGTGCCGGATGGGGATGGGCCATACCCCAGTGATAGCCCTTTCCCGGTGCTTCTTTCGTCTGGGCAAAAATGGAGCCCAGCATCACGGCATCCGCACCGGCCGCCAGCGCCTTGCAGACATCGCCACCTTTACGAAAACCGCCATCTGTGATTATGGGCACGTACCGGCCTGTTTCGCGGTAATATTCATCTCTGGCGGCAGCACAGTCGATTGTCGCCGTTACCTGAGGAACACCGATGCCGAGAACCTCTCTGGTGGTGCAGGCAGCACCCGGGCCAACGCCAACTAACACTGCCGAAACACCGGCCTGCATTATCTCCAGACAGGCGCTGAAGCTGACGCAGTTGCCAACCACCACCGGTAAAGAAACCATATCACGCAGTTCGGAGAAAATCAGGCCACGGTAGCTCTTCGAAACGTGGCGTGCCGTGGTCACGGTAGACTGTACAAAAAGCATGTCCGCGCCGGCCTCAGTTATAAGCGGGGCAAAGCGCTTGGTATTGGCCGGTGTTACTGAAACAGCACACGTCCCGCCCTTTTCCTTGATTTCCTGAACCCGTTCACCGATGAGGTTTTCTTTTATCGGCTCAGCATAAATTTCCTGCATCAGCCCGGTCACCTCGGACTGTGACACCTGCGCGATTCTGGCCAGTATCTCGTCCGGTTTCTTATAACGCGTCTGCACCCCTTCGAGATGGAGAACGGCAAGGCCGCCCATTTTGCTCATCGCCACGGCGAAGTTGACATCGGTCACCGCATCCATGGCCGAGGCGATAATGGGCAGGGAGAACGTATAATCTTCGATGGTTAAGTCGATATTGGTCTGTTCGGGATTAACCGTTACATCCCCGGGGACAATAGCCACTTCATCAAAGCCATAGGCACGTCGCAGTTGTTTGTACTGGGGAGATTCCATCTTTTTCGGCACCATTTTAATATAGAATATAGCAAAAGCCATATGGCAAGTCAAGAAATTCCACCCGCCAGGCAAAGCTAGACAGGGTATGAAGCGTAGGCTATAATACATTACGTTGGGGAAATTGAGCATTCATGCCTAATTTATACGTGGTGGCAACTCCTATCGGCAATCTGGAAGACATATCTCTGCGTGCTCTGCGCATTCTGCGTGAAGTCAGGCTCATCGCCGCCGAGGATACGCGCAAAACAAAACGGCTGTTGAACGCCTACCGTATTCAAACGCCGATGACCAGCTACCACGAACACAATAAAAAGATTAAACTTGATTACATTTTAAATCACTTGAAGGAAGGTGATGTAGCTCTGGTTTCCGAGGCTGGAACGCCGGGAGTATCCGACCCTGGCTATGAACTTATCAGGGCGGCGACCCAAGCCGGTATTCCGGTTGTGCCCGTGCCCGGCCCGTCAGCAGTCATCACGGCACTGGTGGTCTCCGGACTTCCCACCGACCGTTTTCTCTACCTCGGTTTTCTTCCCCGCAGGGCCAGTGCCCGAAAGCAGGCGTTGAAATCAGTGGC
>JABMRL010000115.1 GCA_013202615.1 Dehalococcoidia bacterium | reverse complement strand
TGATACCTGACGACTCGTCAGTGCGGCGGATAATGGTGAGCGGGCTGGCCAGTATGCCCTGGGGGTCGCTCATTGCCACCCCAATCCACCGGTCCCCGATATCTAAACCCAGGCTGCGCGTCTCTGCCACCCCCGTATCAATGAGCTACTCTAAATTAAATTCTTTACCAGCCGGAGGGCTTCATCCAGTTTTTCCTTGTGCTTGCCACCGGCCTGGGCCAAATTCGGCTTGCCGCCACCGCCACCGCCGGCCACTTTGGCCACTTCTCTGACTATCTTGCCGGCGTCATAGCCCCGGGAAACCAGGTCTGGAGTGACGGCCGCCAGAAATACCGGCCTCTCCTCCGAGATGGTACCTAAAACTAGAATGACGCTCTTCAGCTTATCCCGGATGAAGTCGGCCATTTCCCGCAGTATCTCTATCCGCGATGAAGGCACCCGGGCGACGAGTACCTTTATCCCGTTTATCTCCTCAACCTGCCCAAGCAACGACTCCACCCTCATTCTGGCCAGTTCTTTTTCCAGAGCCATCCTCTGCCGCTGCTCTGCTTCAAATGCGGTCGCGGTACTGGCCACTTTTTCTTCGACTTCATCAGGCAGGGTATGCACAAGTTTCGCAATATTCTCCAGGCTGGCAAAACGCTTCTTCACAAACTCCTCCGCCCCCCTGCCCGTCACCGCCTCAATACGGCGCAGCCCGGCGCCGATGCTGCTCTCGGCTACAACCTGAAAGAAACCGATGTCCCCGGTTGAGCTGACATGGGTGCCCCCGCAAAGCTCCGAGCTTATGGGCGGCTGGCCAATGCGCAGTACCCGAACCGTGTCACCATATTTCTCATCGAACAGGGCGATGACGCCCTCGGCAATCGCCTGCTTGTAGGGCACTTCCTCATCGTAGACAGGCAGGTTCTGGCGAATTTTCTCGTTGACCAGGTGCTGCACCGACGCTATCTCTTCCCTCAGCATGGCGTTCAGGTGGGAGAAATCAAAGCGGAACTGGTCCGGCGTCACCAGCGAGCCCCTCTGCTGCACATGCTCGCCCAGAACATTGCGCAGCGCGTGCTGGAGCAGGTGGGTAGCGGTATGGTTGCGTGCAATGTCCAGACGCCTGGCTTCATCCACTTCAGCCTCGACATCGTCGCCCACTGCCAGGCTGCCATCGCTGACTTGCCCCTGGTGGACGATGATATCGGGCGGAATCCTGATGGTATCAGTAACAGTGAACTGCCCGGAGGCACCGTGAATCTGGCCGGCATCGCCCATCTGGCCGCCCATCTCACCGTAGAACGGCGTCGTTTCCAGGACCAGGCTTGCGCTCTGGCCCTTTGCCACGGTATCCACGGCACTGCTATCAACCAGCAAATCTATAATCACCGACCGGTGCTTTAAATCATGGTAGCCGACAAACGGCGTGGTCTCGTAAGAACGCGACAGAGACGCCAGTTCAGACGCCGCTCCTTTGCCAGAAGCAGCCAGTTCCGCCTTTCGCGCCCTCTCTCTTTGCTTCTCCATCTCCTGTTCAACACCGGCTTCATCCACGGCAATGCCACGCTCGCGGGCAATCTCCCTCGTGAGCTCCACGGGGAACCCGTGTGTATCGGAGAGCTTGAACGCCTGCCTCCCCGAGATTTCACTTTTCCCTTTTTTCGCCAGGTCGGCGGTCATACCGTCAAGCAGCTCCAGACCGGTACTCAGGGTCCCTTCAAACAAGGCCTCCTCAAGCTCGATTACCTTGAGAATAAAGCCCTTTCTTTCCTTTATCTCTGGATAGACGTGCGCCATAAGGCCAACGGTCTCCTTGGCGATATCAGCCAGGAACGGTTTGTCCAGCCCCAGTCTGCGGCCGAAGAGGGCCGCCCGGCGCAGCAGGCGTCGCAATACATAGCACCGCCCTTCAGGGGCGGTGAGAACACCATCGGCAATGAGGAAGGTGATGCCCCGTCCATGCTCGGCAACCACCCTCATGGCAACATCGGTCTCTTTATCAACCCCGTACTTCTTCCCGCATAATGCCGAAACACGTTCCAGCAGAGGTGCAAACAGCTCGGTCTCATAAACCGAAGTCTTGCCGGTGACCGCCGCCACCGTTCTTTCCAGCCCCATGCCGGTGTCAATATTGGGCTTGGGCAGCGGCGTCCGGTTTCCTTTCTCGTCCTGGTTGTACTGGGTAAAGACCAGGTTCCATATCTCAGAAAAGCGACCGCACTCACAGTTCGGCTTGCAGGCAGGCTTACCGCAGCCAACCTCCTCACCGAAGTCGTAGTGCAGTTCGCTGCAGGGCCCACAAGGCCCCGTGTCGCCCGCCGGGCCCCAGAAGTTGTCCTTCTCGCCGAATCTAAGGATTCTATCTTCAGGCACGCCAATGTCCTTCCAGTACTGTAAAGATTCGTCGTCATCAAGATATATCGTGGCCCAGAGCCGCTCCGG
>JABMRL010000114.1 GCA_013202615.1 Dehalococcoidia bacterium | reverse complement strand
TTCATTCTCGAGGAATTCCCTGACCAGAGTCCGGGTCATCTTCTCTTCCTCGGAGAGCAAATCATCAATCCTGTAATAGTCAACGCCCTGGAATTTCATCTTCACTCACCTCTTTATGCAGACTGCTTTCCCTATCTCTGCTCGAACTTTGCCTTTACCCCGGTATTGATAAGCCACTGCGGCCACTGGCCGTTTGCCATTCGGGCAATCTCTTCGAACGGCCGTTTCTTGAGCCTGCCCAGTGCCTCCTCAGAGTAATAGGCGGTGTGCGGCGTGATGATGACGTTTTCCAGCCTGAGCAGGGGGTGGTCGGGTGGCATACTTTCTTCCTGTATTACATCCAGCGCGGCGCCGGCAATCTCTCCCCGGGTGACGGCGTCATATAACGCTTCCTCATCGATGAACTCACCGCGGGCGCAGTTAATGATGTAGGCAGTCGATTTCATCTTTTTGAACTGTTCCGCACCAAGCATATGCCTGGCATCGGAGGTGAACGCGGCGTGTACCGACACAAAATCCGAGTTTTCAACCAGGTAGTCGAGTTCCACCGCCTCCACACCACAATCTTTGAAAACGCTGGCGGGCACGTAAGGGTCAAAGGCAATCACCCGCATGTCAAACCCCTTCGCCTTGGGGACAAGCTTCCGTCCTATCCTGCCGAGGCCGATAATCCCCACCGTCTTTCCCTGAACCGGGAACATCGGCGGCAGAATCTCAAATCGTATTTCCCGTTTCTCGTACGATTCCCATTTCCCCTCTCTCACCGCCCGGTCCAGGCGCACCAGCTTCCGGGCGCAGGCGAGGATAAGCGCCATGGCGTGCTCGGCGACTTCCTCGCTGCAGTAGGCATCCGGGTAAGAAACACAGATGCCGTGCTCAGTCGCCGCTTCCAGGTCGATGGTCTCATAGCCGGTACCGATGTTGTATATCATCCGGCACTGCTCCAGCTGCTCGATTACCTTCCTGGTAATCGGTTTCTTGAAGGTGAGGATAAAATCGGCCTCCCTGGCCGCGTCGACGATTTCCTCTTCCGTCTGGCAAGGGCTGGTGATGAACTCCACCCCGATTCTACGGTAGTCCGCCTCATCATGCGGAATCGTCGGATTGGCCACCAGCATGACTGTTTTGAAACGCATCTTCCCTCCGGTTACTCTTCCATCTTCATCTTGATTGCCTCTTTGGGGCAAAAAGCCTCGCAGATACCACAACCTTTGCAGAAATCAAGGTCAATTTGAATCCGGCCCTTTTCTTCATTCAGGGTTATGGCAAGGTCGGGACAGAGAAGGCGGCACATCCGGCACTGGTTGCACTTTTCATGCTCCACGACCGGCATATGTGTTCTACCCTCTACCGGCATGTCAGTCTATTACCTTTCATTGTATTGCTCTCTAGGCAGATTTACCGCTTCCCAGTCGGAAACCGGCCTCCACCGCTTTCAAATCCAGCTCCCTGAGCCTCTCCGCCACCGTCTCGGCAACCGCCGAGCGCAGCGCGTCCTTGGTCACCAGACCGGTAATCTCCACCACAGCCCCCAGCATCACCACATTGGGTACAAGCTCGCTTTTAAGCTCCTCCAGCGCCGTTCTGGTTGCCGGTACCGGCACTTGCCTTACACCGTCGACCTTGTCGAGAGTGACAAAACGGTCATCGTACACGACAATGCCTCCCTCGCGCCTGACCTCGCCGATGTATTTGTCGTAGGCCGTCTGGTACATGGCGATTAAAACATCGACTTCGATGACATAAGGGAAGATTATCGGCTGGCCGGAGATGACCACCTCGGACCGGCAGGCCCCGCCCCTCGAGGCAGCACCATAGGAATTGGTGCCACCAACCCATTTACCGTCGTTGAAGGCAGCCTGGCCCAGTATCGTGCCGGCGAGGACAATTCCCTGGCCGCCATAGCCGCATATAAGCGCCTGCTTTATCTGGCTCACCTATAGCTCTCCGGTAATAATTTTACTCTTCAATTCTTCCGTGGACAGCGTCTCCGCTTTTTCCTCGGAAATACATTTCGTCATCAGGTCTTTGAGCATTTCCGCCGGCTTGCCCAGCTTGTTCCGGCGCCCAAACTGTACCGGACAGGGCGTAAGCGCCTCAATAAAAGTGAAACCCTCCGTCTGCAGGGCCTTTTTTATGCCCCGCACCATCGCCACGGGCTGGGTAACGGCGTAACGGGCAACGTAAACCGCACCGGCCGCTTTCACCAGCCGGCAAAGGTCAAAAGGGCGAAAGGGGTTGCCCTGATGGGTGGTCATGGTGAGAGCTCCCTCAGGGGTGGTCGCGCAGACCTGCCCGCCGGTCATGCCGTAGTTCTGGTTGTTGGCGCAGATGACGGTCATATCCATGTTCCGCCGCGCGCCGTGAATGAGGTGATTGCCGCCGATATCGGCTAGGTCGCCATCACCGCTGATGACCATGACCTTCAGTTTCGGGTTGACCATCTTGGCACCGGTGGCGAAGGCGATGGTCCGACCGTGCAGCGTGTGCAGTGAATCGGCGTTAAAATAGGGACTCGGTATCCAGGCAGCACAGCCTATACCCGAGACAAACAGCATCTCGTCCATATTGAGCTTGAGTTCATCAATTGCCCTCAAAATCAGCCCCTGCAAAATCGCCTCGCCGCAGCCGGGGCAGTAGGTGGTTACCCCGATGCCGGGGCGGAAATATTTTTCCAGCTCCCTGACCACTACACCAGCCTCCTCAACTGCTCGATAATCGTGTGCGGGTGGACGATTTCACCGTTTACCTGCCCGTAAGATACCACTTCACAAGCGGCGTATTTCATAACCTCGCCGGCTACCTGCCCCATGTTCATTTCCGGGACAAATATTTTCCCCACCCTGGAGCCGATATCTTTTATTAATTCATCGGCGAAAGGCCAGAGCGTTTTCAAGCGCAGCACGCCGATTTTTTTACCCTCCCCGCGCAGTTGCTCCACCGCAAACAGGGCGCTCCGGGCAGTGAAACCGTAACAGATAACGGCTACCTGAGCATCGTCCAGATAATGGCTATCATACTGTATTATCTCCTGGCTGCGGTTCAGGATTTTTTTCTGCAGCCTGGTCACCAGCTTCCGGTGAATCTCCGGGTGGGTTATTTTTCTAACTCCCCATTCATCATGGGTGGAGCCGGTGATGAGCAATTTTTCGCCGTCACCGAAAACGGGCATCGGCGGCACGCCGTCTTCTTCTTCCGTGCCGAACGGAGGCGCGCCCGGCTTCTTTTCCCGATTGAACAGTTCTACCTCAGCGCCGACCTCTATCCTTTCGTGCAGGTGGGCGGTCGCCTCTTCGGCCATGACAAAGACCGGCACCCTAAAGCGCTCGGCAAGGTTGAAGGCGTTGATTGTCTGGTCGTACAGTTCCTGCACCGACCATGGAGAAAGGGCGATAGCCAGGTAGTCGCCGTGCGAGCCCCATTTGGCCTGCATGATATCACCGCTGCCCACCCTGGTCGCCTGTCCGGTGCTGGGACCGGACCGCTGCGCATCAACCAGCACGAGCGGCGTCTCGGTAAAAACGGCGTAGCCAATCGCTTCCTGCATCAGGCTGAAACCGGGTCCGGAGGTAATGGTCATCGCCTTTGCCCCCGCCCATGACGCCCCGATGCAGGAGCAGATAGAGGCAATCTCGTCTTCCATCTGCATGAATGCCGCCCCCACCTCCCCGAACCTGACGGAAAGCCTTTCCAGCGTCTCGGTGGCCGGAGTAATCGGATAGCCGGCGCAGTAGCCGCACCGCGCCGCGATGGCGCCCTCAGCAACCGCCTCATCACCGGAAAAGTAATAGCTTCCGGGAGGAAGCACGCTGTTTACTTTCTGTTTACCCAAATGGTCGGCTCCGTTATTTCTTGAAGTGGCGCACCAGCCATCATTTTACACCAGACCCATATGATTTGGCTAATTCTTCCCCAGGACAGAATCAGCGTCATTCTGGCCGCTTACTTCCCACACGTTCCCGTCTTTTACAATGTATTTCCAGGTTAACTTATCACTATTAGCCAGGTCAGCCGGGGTTGTCGACAGGAGCACCTCCTCACTGTCGTCATGCCCGACTTCAGGATTAAAAATAACGTCCTGCAGCTTCTGGTTATCCGTATCGCCGGTTTCCTCCAGCACCTTGCCCACTCCCCGGTAATACGCCCACTGGACGAAGCCGCTGCAGATATAGGCATTTATGTCCAGCCGACTGGCAATCCCCGGCACTCGTGCCCTTCGTTGGGAAGGTTCTTTCCAGCGCAGCCAGGGGAAAATAGCCGCCAGGACAAGCTGGCGCAGTATTTTGCGGGCAATGTCCACAATGAGCCGGTGATTGTATTTATCATCAATCTCTTCCAGGGCAAAGCCCCTCACCTTCCGCCGGAACCGGAGCCCCCCATCTCCATCATTCATATCATTCTGAAACCAGTCCTTTTCCAGACGCTTGATGCCGACATCGTACTTCTTCGGGCGCTCAAAATAGTGCGCGATATTGTGGATATCAATCCCCCCACCCCCCGATTCAATGATAAAGGTGCTGTCATAGCCCAGCTCCGGATTCCTGATGACATAGACCATGGCGGCGTGGTTCCAGTAGCTCCGCGTGCCGAAGCGGATGAGCCAGCCCAGCAGGCTGCCCTTTGAGCGCGTGACCAGTACATCGGCACGTTTTAATTTTCCCTTATCCACCAGCTCCGGCATCGCTTTACCGGATAATTTTATCGGTCCGTCCATTTCTGCCCTCACCCGAATGTAATTTGTTTACCCGCTGCATTCTAACGCCGTATCCAGTGAGTTTCAACCCTGATTTGACATGCCTTCCGGTGTGGGCTAAATTATGGGCTGGCGCTGCAAGCAGCAGGAG
>JABMRL010000113.1 GCA_013202615.1 Dehalococcoidia bacterium | reverse complement strand
GCCATAATTATCTCCCTGGTGGTAGCTGTTATTGTCGCCGGCATCCTGGTGTGGAACTACGGTTTCCGTACCTAATAATATCACGCCATTAGCTGGCTGAACGGACTATTCCCGGGCGTCTATCCGGGAATAGTTTTTTTATGTTAAAACTGCTGGTATAATGTAAACGGGCAAACCGATGCTACTGCACACTCAGAAGTTAAGACGCTGGTCCGCTTTTCACGGTGAAACGAGGAGGTTCAAGTAATGCGCAGATGGTTCCTGATCTGGAATATCGCACTATCCGTAGTGCTGGTAGGCGGGCTGCTGGCCGGCTTTTTCTATATTAACAATTACAAAAACGTTGCCGAGCAGGAGATTTCGACGCTGCGCCAGCATATCAATGAATTAACCGCGGTAATGACACAGCAGTCAGGGGTGCTAAACGAACATGCCCAGATAATCAACGGACGCATGGAAAGCGTGAACGAAGAAGTAATGGCTGCCATCGAAGAAAACGACAAGCTGATTCAGGAAATGAACGGTCTAGTAAAAGAATACCAGCAGGTGATTAATACGAGCGCAATGTATTTTGAGGAAATCCTGGATAACCTGAAAGAGCTTTCGGTTGCCGAAGTTGAAGAGCCAGGTCCTTAAACGGATTTTTTTGACCGGACATACAGCCAGGCGCTGCCATAGTAAATTTCCGGCTTGACGTCCCACTCCACAATATCAAAACCGCTCAGCATTTCCCTGGCTTCATTTTCAGTGTAAAGAGCGTAGAAGCGGGGCTTCCCGGGATAGCTAACTGCCTGCTGGTCAGTATACATCCCATCCCCTTTACCCAGCTTCAGGCTGCAGAAAAAGGTGCCTTGAGGCAGCAAAACCTGTCTTATACCGCTGATGACCCGGTCAATATCCCGCTTGGGGACGTGATACAGGCAGTGCGCCGCCCACACGCCACCGAAACTCTCCGGCCTGAAATTCAACCAGCGCATATCCATGTGGCATAGCTGTGCCTCGGGAAAATCCCGCCGGGCCAACGATAGCATGCCTCGAGACAGGTCAACGCCATAAACATTCAGCCCTTTCGCCAGGAAATAACCGAGGTCATGTCCAAAGCCGCAACCCACGTCCAGAATCCTGACCTCTGGAGACGGCAGCAGGGACACAAATCTATCTATCGCCCTCTTATGGTAGGCCTCCGACCCTCCCAGATAGGGGTCCTTAAGCCTGCGGGCATAATCCCCGGCAATTTCGTCATAAGTCTTTCTTGTGAGTTCAACCTCATTCATTCTGTTAGATTCGTCGTACATAGCTAAACCCCACACACATTGACATCGGTCTGTTAAAGAATCAGCATCGCATCACCGAAACTGTAGAAGCGATAGCCTGAACTGATTGCGTCCTGATAAGCCCCATTGACCAGTTTTCTACCGCCAAAGGCGGTCACCAGCATGAGCAGTGTTGAGCGGGGCAGGTGAAAATTGGTGAGCAGCGCATCGACCATACGGAAACGGTAACCGGGCAGGATATACAGGTCTACCCAGTCGGCAAACGGCGGAAGCTCTTCCCGCGGATAAAGCTGTGCCAGCTGCTCCAGAATCCGTACCGTAGTGGTGCCAACACAGATAACCCTTCTCCCCTGCCGTTTTGCCTCGGATAGTTCGCGCGCCACCTCCTCGCTGACCATGCCATACTCGCGGTGGATATGATGCTTTTCGGGGTCTTCTTCCCTTACCGGGCTGAAGGTGTCCAGACCGATGTGCAGGCAGACAAAGAGAAGTCGCACCCCCTTCTTTTCCAGTTTATCGAGCAGCTCCGGCGTGAAGTGAAGCCCCGCGGTGGGTGCCGCCACGCTCCCGGCCACCCGGGCATAAACCGTCTGATAGCGTTCGGGGCGGGAGAGAGGGGTATTGATGTACGGTGGCAGCGGCACATGGCCCATTTCGGCAAGCAACGTTTCGTCGGAGAACCTGAGCACCTTGATGCCGCCCTCACCCTGGCCGATTACCTCGGCGGTAATAGCTGGCGGCGTGTCCTTCTCCATCCCATTCGTTATTATCACCAGGCTGCCGGCGCGAAGTCGTTTGCCTCTTCTGACCAGTGCCTCCCAGGTGCCTTCCTCAAGTCGACGCAGGAGCAATATTTCCACCCGCCCACCGCCATCAACCTTCCGACCATAGAGTCGGGCCGGTATAACCAGGCTCTCATTGAAAACGAGCACGTCGCCGTCACGAAGGTAATCAGTGATTTCATAAAAGCGGTGATGTGCTGTCGAGCCGTCGGGGCGGTTCACCACCATCAGGCGGGAGTTATCCCGGGGCTCAACCGGAGACTGTGCGATGAGTTCCTGAGGGAGTACATAGTCGAAATCGCTGGTTTTCATAATTGCCGAACCATTACAAAAGACATTCTACTATACCCTACTGTAATCAAAGGAAAAAGGAGAGAAGGTGCCAATGTTTATAAGAAGGAGCGAAATGCGGGCAGAACTTAACGGCTTACACCACCGGCCTCGGCATCAGGCCCGACTTCTCCACGACCTCCGAAACTATATCCTCCCAGCCTACCGCCATGATGTGGATACCGTGTATCCCCGGCATATCCTTCAGCTGCTCGATGATTTCCAGAATTATTTTCACTCCCTCTTCTTTGGGAACTTCCGATTTTTCCATCCTGGTCACGATTTCATCAGGCACAGCCACGCCCGGAACATAGTCCCGCATGTAGCGAGCCATACCGGCGGACCGGATGGGAATGACACCGGCCATGATATGCACCTGCTTGTCCAGACCTCGCTCCGTCAGCATTGCCATCCATTTGGCGAACTTGGGCACATCGTAGATGGCCTGCGTCTGAATAAAATCGGCGCCGGCTTTTATTTTTTTGGCCAGCCGGTTCACCCGGTACTCAAACGGGTCGGCAAAGGGATTGGCGGCCGCCCCGATGAACAAAGGCACCTCCCCGGAAACATCCTCGCCGGAGATGAATTTCTTCTCATCACGCATCACTTTCAGCGTCTGAAGCAGCTGAATCGAGTCGATATCGAAAACGCCCTTGGCCCCGGGATGGTTGCCGAATTTCTGGTGGTCGCCGGAAAGGCAGAGGATGTTATTGATGCCCAGAGCAACCGCACCGAGCACGTCGCCCTGCAGTGCCAGCCGGTTCCGGTCGCGCACGACCATCTGCAGCACCGGCTCAATGCCCTGCTGCTTCAAAAGCAGGCAGCCCGCGACGCTGGACATGCGCACGATGGCGGTCTGGTTATCAGTGACATTCACCGCATCGCAGCAGTAACGTAGCAATTCGCCTTTCTTCCGTATCGCTTCGGCGCTGGTACCTTTGGGCGGTCCGGCCTCCGCGGTCACGGCAAATTTGCCACTCGTCAGTATCCGTTCCAGTTTCGTTCCGGCTTTCATTCTTTACCTCCTATGAGGTAGTGGTGCACTCTGCTTCCGCATCTATCTTCCTCGGTCCACCGGTGACACTCACACTCCAATCTTTGCAGGGCTCGATTTCTTCCATTTCATCCAGCCGCCCCATCTCCGACAGGCGGTCGTAGATAAGCTGCCAGGCACAGGG
>JABMRL010000016.1 GCA_013202615.1 Dehalococcoidia bacterium | reverse complement strand
TTTGTGTCATCTATGACCTGTGCGTAAATATGGTTCAGGCTGCGGAACACACAAAGTCGGGGCTTGTTCGGCGTGCCCTTTAGCTGTGCCCTTACCCTTTGGTGTCGCTGATATCGTGCCGCTCTCGTTGTTTTTGTAGTCATGGCTATTTCTTCCCGATAACCTTGCCGGCCTTACCCGGCTTGAGGCGGATTATCTCTCCAGCATATCTTATCCCTTTGCCTTTATAGGCATCAGGGGGGCGAATTCTCCTAATTCTGGCCGCCATCTCGCCAACCGTTTCCTTATCGATTCCGGCAACCGTGATACGGTTGTTACCCTCGACGGAAAAGGTGATGCCGGGCAGCGGTTCCATTTCAACGAGGTGGGAAAAACCGACGCGGAGCACCAGCTTTTCCCCGGCTTTTTCCGCACGGTAGCCCACGCCGACGATATCCAGTTGCTTTGCAAAGCCGTTGCTCACACCGGTCACCATATTATTGATGAGGCTCCGTGTCAGACCATGCTGCGAGCGGTGTTCCGGGGTGTCGCTGGGTCTGGAGAATACTAACTTATTATCCTCCTCAGCAACGGATATCTCCGGGTTGATGACGCGGCTGAGTTCGCCTTTCGGGCCGGTCACTTTCACCTGGTTTTCTTTGATGGCTACCGTTACCCCCGAGGGTATGGCTATTGGCATTCGTCCTATTCTTGACATGTGTTGTCACTCCGATTTCTGATTACCAGACAAAGCAAAGCAGTTCTCCCCCGACGCCCTGTCGCCAGGCTTGCTGTCCGGTCCTCACCCCCTTGGAGGTGGAGACGATAGCAATGCCCAGTCCGCCAAAGACGCGCGGTATTTCCTTACCCCCGACATAAACCCTCAATCCGGGCTTGCTCACCCGTTTCATACCGTTTATCGCCGGCTTATTACGGTCGTGGTATTTGAGCTGGACTTTAATCGCCCGCTGCGGCTTTTCCCGGATCACCTCATAGTCGGTGATGAAGCCCTCTTCCTTCAGAATTCGGGCGATGGAGAGTTTCAGCCGTGATGATGGCATCAGCACCTGCTCGTGCTTGGCCATAATGGCGTTCCGTATTCTGGTTAGCATGTCGGCAATTGGGTCAGAAACAGTCATATTATTCCCTCTGTTTTTTCTACCAGCTTGATTTTTTTACTCCCGGAAGCTGACCGGCCAGTGCCAGTCGGCGGAAACAGATTCGGCACAGGCCAAACTGGCGGATGTAAGCACGCGGCCGCCCGCACAGATGGCAGCGGTTGCGCTGCTGTACCTTGAACTTGGTCGGCTTCCCTGCTTTAACTACCTTCGATTTTTTTGCCATTCCTACTCCGTTCCGTCCTTGGCAAAAGGCATGCCGAGCAGTTCGAGAAGATGCCTGCCTTCTTCATCGGTCTTTGCCGTGGTGGCGATTGCTATTTCCAGACCACGCAGCTTTTCTATCTTGTCGTAGTCTATTTCCGGGAACGCGATCTGCTCTTTGAAGCCCAGCGTATAATTCCCGCGACCGTCAAATGCGGTTGGAGATACTCCGGAAAACTCGCGCATCCGGGGCAGGACCGCGTTAATCAGTCGGTCAAGGAAGTCATACATCCGTTCGCTACGGAGGGTTACCTTCATCCCGATAGGCATCCCTGTCCGCAGTTTGAAGGCGGCGATTGATTTCCGGGAACGGGTGATGACCGGGTGCTGCCCGGAAATGGCGGATAGCTCAGCCTCGGCCGACTCCAGGGCCTTGGCATTCTGAATCGCCTCACCGAGGCCGATGTTGAGCACCGCTTTAATCAGGTGCGGTACTTCCATGATATTACGGTATTCGTGGCGCTCCATCAGAGCGGGTACCGCTTCTTTCTGATATTTCTCCTTCAACCGCGACATCTAGTCAATCACCTCTTTGCACTTGCGGCAAATCCTTACCTTTTTTCCGTCATCGAGAAAGGTGAAGCCCACGCGGGTGGGGCGGTTACACTTTCCGCACAGCAACATGGCGTTGGAAGCATCAATCTGCGCCTCCAGGTCAATAATGCCGGCCTGCCTGACCTGCCCCCGTGCGCGGGAGTGCTTTTTGATGAAGTTAATCCCTTCCACGATAAGCCGGTTTTTCTTGGGATAGGCAAAGCGTACCTTGCCGCTTTTCCCCCGGTCCTTGCCGGCCATTACCTGCACCGTATCGTTCTTTCTAATCTTCATTATTATTTACCTTTAAAGGACTTCCGGCGCCAGAGAAATTATCTTGGTGAAGTCTTTGTCCCTCAATTCCCTGGCTACGGGCCCGAAGATTCGGGTTCCTCGCGGATTATTTTTGTCGGTCAGTATTACCGCGGCATTTTCGTCGAACCTGATATATGAGCCGTCAGGGCGCCGGTAGGGTTGGGCGGTACGTACTATCACCGCCCGCACCACTTCGCCCTTTTTAGTGGCGGCATTGGGAATAGCTTTTTTCACCGAGGCGACGATGATATCGCCAACCCGGGCGTACCTCTTTCTCGTGCCACCGAGCACAGTTATGCACATTATTTCCCGGGCTCCGGTATTGTCTGCGGCTCTTAATCTGGTGTAAGACTGAATCATAGTATTAAACCCCGATGGTTATGATATCTCCTGTGGTAGAATCTCGGCGACCTCTCCCTTAGTGATTATCTCGGCGACGCGCCAGTGCTTGTGTCGGGAGAGCGGCCGGGTCTCCACAATCCTGACCCTGTCCCCTATCCGGCACTCGTTTTTTTCATCATGCGCCTTATACTTGGTCGCCCAGGTTATGGTCTTTCGGTACTTCGGAAAGCGTTTGAGCGTGTTAACGGAGACCACCACCGTCTTATCCATACGATTGTTGATTACGCGTCCAATCAGGGTTTTACGCTTCTCTTCCATGGCGTTATCTTATCTCCAGTTCTCTTTCTCTCAGTATGGTTCTAATCCGGGCAATCCGCTTTTTCACCATCGGTAGCTCGCGGTGGTTCACCTGCTGCCTCGTGGCCACCCGGAAACGCAGGTTAAGCAGCTCCTGCTTTGAGTCTTCCAGTTGCTTTTTCAGGTCTTCCGTGCTTAATACTCTGAATTCATCAACCCTGACCATTGTCCAATTCCTTTATACTGTCATTGCTGCTGGGCGGCAACCGTCTCCCGGACCACGAATCTGGTGGCAATCGGGAGCTTGTGTGAAGCCAGACGTATCGCTTCTTTGGCGGTTTTTTCGTCAACACCTGCCATCTCAAACATCATTCTCCCCGGTTTAACCACGGCTACCCAGTGGTCGGGAGCGCCCTTGCCACTTCCCATACGGGTTTCTGCCGGCTTCTTGGTGACCGGCTTATCCGGATAAATGCGTATCCAGACCTTGCCACCACGGCGGATATAACGGGTAATGGCGCGCCGCGCGGCCTCAATCTGCTCTGCCTTTATCCAGGCCGACTCCAGCGCCTGCAGGCCATAATCACCGAAAGTTGTGGTGTTGGCTGACTGGGCGCTGCCCCTGCGGTGTCCTTTATGCGATTTGCGATATTTAACCCGTTTCGGTTGCAGCATCTTTTTCCTCGTCTTCGGTTACGTTGACAGCTTCTGCCTCAGTGGCAGTGTCGCTGGTTGGTTTCTTTTTTCGGCTTCGTTTAACGGTCGCCTTCGCCGGTTTTTCCTCGGCTTTCTCTTCGGCAACCACATCGGCGGTTTCTACCGGGGCGGCCTCTTTCTTTTCCGCCGGCTTGGCGGCCCTGGTTCTCCGCTTGGCGGCTGGCTTCTCTTCGGCAGTTACCGCAACCGTCTCCTCAGCCGTGGTCTCTGCTGGTTTTTCCTCGGCGGTGGCGGCTGCTTTTCTCCTTCGTGATGGCTTGGCCGGTGGCTCTTCAGTTTTTTCTTCGGCCACTGCCTCTGCGACTACTTCAGCCTCCGCTTCTACCGGAGCTTCCTCGGGTGCGGCTTCCGCCGGTGCGGTTTCTGCGGCGGCTTCGGCGGTTACTTCGCCTGCTGGCTCGGCCATTTCTGCAGGCATACCTTCGGGGACCAGTTCCTTGGGCTCTGGAAGGACCTCGCCTTTAAATATCCATACCTTAACGCCGATTCTTCCCATCGTGGTGCGCGCTTCGATCAAGCCGTAGTCGATGTCCGCCCGCAGCGTATGCAGTGGCACCCGCCCTTCGTGCATTGTCTGGCGCCGTGCGATTTCAGAATCGCCCAGCCTGCCGGAGCAACTGACTCTTATTCCCTTGGCGCCAGCCTGTATGGTGCGGAAAATCGCCTGTTTCATCGCTCTCCGGTAGGCGATACGGCGCTGAATTTGTTCTGCAATCGTTCGGGCAACGAGCATGGCATCCAGTTCCGGCTGGCGGATTTCCTGTATATTAAGTCTAACTTTTTTGCCGATGAGTTTTTCCAGATAGGCGCCTAGTTCGTCAACGCGCTGTCCACCCCGCCCGATGACAATGCCGGGACGGGCGGTATGGATGGTAACCGCCACCTCTTTCGCCTGCCGGTCAATCTCCACGAGGGATATCGCGGCATCCGCATACTTGGACTGGATTGCGCCCCGCAGCTTCAGGTCTTCCTGCAGCAACTCGGCGTAATGCTTGTCGGCGTACCACTTGGCCTGCCAGTCCTGTGTGATGCCAATTCTAAAGCCTGTCGGATGAACCTTGCGTCCCAATTAATTATGCCTCCTCATCGGCAACAATAACCGTTATATGACTGGAGCCCTTCCGTATGGGGCTGGTTCGACCGCGCGACCGGGGATGGAATCGTCTCAGTCTTGGTCCCTCATTGGCGTAAATACTGATAATTTTCAAATCTGACGGTGTCATCTGGTAGTTATTCTCCGCATTGGCCGCGGCGGACTTTACTACCTTGCTAACCACCCGGGCATTCGGCGATGGAGCGAACTTGAGCAATATCAGCGCTTCATCCACCGTTTTGCCCCGGACCATATCTATCAGCAGGCGTATCTTACTCGCTGCTATCCCTGTGTCTTTGGCAAAAGCTCGTACCTGCATTTTATACTTTACCTTTAATCAACCTATGGGCTTCTTACCTGGCTGGTTCTCTCCGACCTGCCGGCGTGACCGCGGAAGGTTCGGGTCATGGCGAACTCGCCAAGCTTGTGTCCCACCATGTTCTCGGTAATGAAGATGGGCACGTGCCGGCGACCATCATGTACACCGATGGTCAGGCCCACCATCTGTGGTAGTATGGTGGATGCGCGCGACCAGGTTTTGATGACCGCTTTCTGCTTGGACTTGATAACGGCCTCCACCTTCTTCATCAGTTTGGCATCAATATATGGTCCCTTTTTAATTGACCTTGACATTGGTTAACCTCTATCTGCCTTTTCTTCTTTTTACAATCAATTTATCAGATGCTTTTTGCTTGCGGGTGCGGTAGCCGAGTGCCGGTTTACCCCAGGGCGTTTTCGGGCCGGGCATTCCTATCGGGCTTCTGCCTTCGCCACCACCGTGGGGGTGGTCTCGCGGTGACATTGCCGAACCTCTCACCGTGGGCCGCCAGCCCATCAACCGCTTGCGCCCCGCCTTGCCAAGCTCAATATTCTGGTGGTCTGCATTCCCCACCTGGCCAATGGTCGCCATGCATTCGCCGCGAACGCGCCGCATTTCTCCGGAAGGCATGCGTATCAGGGCATACTCGTCTTCCTTGACCATCAACTGTGCCGCAGTGCCGGCGCTCCGCACCATCTGTCCGCCCCTCCCTTTCTCCATCTCAATGTTATGGACGAGGGTGCCGCTTGGGATAACATTAAGCGGCAGCGCGTTGCCCGGCTTTATTTCGGCATCCGGACTTGATATGACCGTATCATCGACGTTAAGCCCGATAGGGGCGAGGATATACCGCTTTTCTCCGTCAGCGTAATAAATAAGCGCAATTCGGGCGGAGCGGTTCGGGTCATACTCAATCGCCGCTACTCTGCCCGGCACGCCGGTTTTGTCCCGTTTGAAATCAATAACGCGGAGTTTCCGTTTCGCGCCGCCACCACGGTGGCGAACGGTAATTTTCCCCCGGTTATTGCGCCCACCTTGCTTCTTCAGCGGCTCGGTAAGCGATTTTTCCGGCTTGTCCTTGGTTATCTCTTCAAATGTGGCGCTGCTCATCCCCCGCCTGCCGGGCGAGGTTGGACGGAATACCTTGATGGCCACTTAATATCCCCCTTTTTTCGTTCTAAACACCCTCAAAGAATTCTATTTTATCGCCGTCTCTCAGGGTAACCAGCGCTTTTTTCCAGGGTGGAGTGCGATACAGGCGCCTGCCAATCCTTTTTGTCTTTCCGGCAACCCTGATAGTATTCACGTTAATTACTTTCACCCGAAAGGCTTTTTCCACGGCCTGCTTTATCTGAGGTTTGTTTGCCTCTTTGGCCACTTCAAAAGCGTATTTATTCTGCACCTGCAGTATGGTATTTTTCTCCGTCACCAGTGGACGCTGTAAAACGTCAAACAGATGCATCCTTTACCTCTTCTGCTTCTACTGCTTTTTCTGCCCAGAGCTCTTCCACACGGCGTATCGCGGACACTGTCATCAATAACATCTTATGAGAAAGGAGGTCGAGCACATTGAGCAGATTGGCCGGCATTGTCTTGATTCCTTTGATATTGCGTGCTGCTTTTATCACGTGCTCCTCCGGCCCGGCAGTTACCACCAGTGCTGAAGAATCGGCACCGAGAGTATTTAGAATCTGTGCCATATATTTCGTCTTTGGTTCAATCTTCAGTTCCTGCACTACCTTTAACTCTTCATCCTTCGCCTTGGACGAGAGAACGCACTTCAGGGCCAGGCGGCGCATTTTCTTCGGCGTGTCTTGGCGGTAGTCCCGCGGCCTGGGCCCGAAAATAATGCCTCCTCCCCGGCGTGTGGAAGCCCGACGACCACCTGCCCGTGCCATGCCGGTGCCCTTCTGGCGAAATATCTTCTTGCTGCTGCCCCGGACTTCGCCCCTGGTCTTTGTTGAGGCGGTACCCTGGCGAGCGTTCGCCAGTTGCCCGACCATGACCTGGTGCACCACGCCTTCGTTGAAAGGCATGGCAAAGACCAGGTCGCTGATTTCAATATGGTCAACTACTTCGCCGGTGAGGCTGTAGACTGGTACCTTCACTTCCCTACTTCCCTCTCCTCGATTTCTTTATCAATAACAGGCCATTTCGGGCTCCCGGTACGGCTCCTTTGACCAGCAACAGATTGCGTTCCGGGTCGGCCTGAAACACCTCGATGTTGCGCACCGTGGCGCGCTTGTTCCCCATTTGACCGGCCATGCGTAACCCTTTGTAGACACGTCCCGGTGAGGTGCCGGCGCCAATGGAACCCGGAGCACGGTGCCGGTCAGACTGGCCGTGCGTCTTGGGCCCGCCGCTGAAGCCGTATCTTTTAACTACACCGGCAAAGCCTTTGCCTTTGGACAGGCCGGTGATATCTATCAGGTCACCTGACTGAAAGAGGCTGACATCTATCTTTTGTCCCTCTTCAACGTCCTTGGTATCATCCAATCTGAATTCGCGAAGATATTTAAAATGGCCAAGTTCTTTAAGATGTCCGCGCTGCGCGGAATTGAGCTTCTTGGCGGCGCCAAAACCGAGCTGAACGGCATTATAGCCATCTTTCCCCGCTGTTTTCACACGGGTAATGGTGCACGGGCCGGCCTCAATGGCGGTTACCGCTTCCAAGGTGCCGTCGTCGCGGAACGCCTGGGACATGCCCAATTTTTTACCGATAATTCCCTGTGCCATCTTTTTCGCTCTTCTATAACTTGATATCTATCTCAACCCCGGAGGGTATGTTCAGCCTGGTTAAAGAATCGATTGTCTTCGAGGTGGTCTCCATAATGTCAATGATGCGCTTGTGCGTCCGTACTTCAAACTGTTCCTGTGAGTCTTTGTCAATAAACGGGGAGCGGATAACGCTGTACTTCTTAATGTGCGTGGGCAACGGTACCGGTCCGACCACCACCGCGCCAGTGCGCTCCACAGCATCGACTATCTGTGCCGCCGACTGGTCAATTAACCGGTGGTCAAACCCTTTCATCTTGATGCGGATTTTCTGTTTCGGCATATTATCTCCCAACTGCCTTTTCGGTTATTTCTTCGGTCAATTCCGCCGGTAATTCTCTATACTTATAATATTCGAGCGAGTGCGTTGCCCTGCCCTGGGTGAGCGACCTTACCCTGGTGGCATAGCCGAAGGTCTCGGCTAGCGGGATAAGACAGCGGAGAACATACGTATCACCCTGGGAGTCGATATGCTCGATGTGCCCCCGTTTGGCATTGAGGTCGCCGATGATGTCTCCCAGAAACTGCTCCGGAGCGACTACTTCCAGCTTCATAATCGGTTCGAGGATAACGGGTTTGGCTTTCCTGACCCCGGACCTGAGAGCCTGAGAGCCGGCCATTTTGAAAGCAAGCTCGGAGGAGTCAACATCGTGGTAGCTGCCATCATATATGGTGGCCTTGACATCGACCACGGGATAACCGGCGAGAACCCCGGTCTCCATGGCTTCCTTAACTCCGGTCTCAACGGCCGGGACATATTTCCTGGGAATGGTGGCACCCTTGATGGCGTCAACAAACTCGAAGCCGCCGCCTCGACCCAGAGGCTCAAGTTCCAGCCAGACATGTCCGTACTGACCATGACCTCCCGACTGCCGCACAAACCTGCCCTCCACCTTAATCGATTCGGTAATCGTCTCCCGGTAGGCGACCCGTGGTTTGCCTACTTTGGCACCGACGCCGAATTCACTTATCATGCGGTTGACGATGACCTCAAGGTGAAGCTCGCCCATGCCGGAGATGATGGTCTGTCCCGTTTCCTCATTGTAAGTAACTTTGAAAGTGGGGTCTTCTTCGGTCAGCTTCTGCAGGGCGGTGGACATTTTATCCTGGTCAGCCCTGGTCTTGGGCTCGATGGAAATGGAGACCACCGGCTCGGGAAATCGAATTGATTCCAGCAGCACCGGCTCTGAAACATCACAGAGGGTATCAGCGGTGAAAGTATTCTTCAAGCCCAAAGTGGCGACGATGCTTCCGGTGTCAGCCGCGTCCACCTCCTCGCGACGGTTGGCATGCATCAGAAGCAAGCGCCCGATGCGTTCCCGCCTGCCCGTCGTGGAATTCATGACCTGGCTTCCCGCTTTCATGATGCCGGAGTAAACCCTGAGGTAGACCAGCCGGCCCACAAACGGGTCGGAAACAACTTTGAAGGCAAGGGCGGAAAACGGGGCTTCGTCGCTGACCGCCCGGGTGACCTCGGCTTCTGATGCGGTATCTATCGCCAGCACCGGTGGCATGTCAAGAGGGGAGGGGAGGTAGCTGATAATGGCATCAAGGAGCGGCTGTACTCCTTTATTGCGCAGGGCGCTGCCGCAGAGAGTCGGCACGCCTTTATTCTCCAGCGTAACCTTGCGCAGTGCCTGT
Organism: Dehalococcoidia bacterium; assembly: GCA_013202615.1. Taxonomy (GTDB): domain Bacteria; phylum Chloroflexota; class Dehalococcoidia; order Dehalococcoidales; family RBG-16-60-22; genus E44-bin89. The sequence continues at coordinate 2,907 of JABMRL010000016.1, read as the reverse complement.
CTCATCGTCGACGGGCTGATTTCATGGCCCTCGAGGTAGGCTTCCAGGATATGGTCGTCATGTTCGGCCAGTTTCTCTATCAGGGCCTGGCGGTATTTGTCACAGCGCTTTCGTTCCGATTCCGGAATGGCGGTTTCTACCGGCTCTGTATCAGGTTTGCCGTCATAATGCCAGGCCTTGTTCTCGATGAGGTCGATGACGCCTTCAAATGATTCACCGCTGCCCAGAGGAAGCTGAATCGGCAGCGGTTTCGCTTTCAATCGATTTTCAATCATGGAGATGGTACGCTTGAAATTGGCACCAACACGGTCCATCTTATTTATAAAGCAAATCCTGGGCACGCGGTAGCGGTCGGCCTGCCGCCAGACCGTCTCCGATTGCGCCTCGACTCCGGCCACCCCGTCAAAGACCACCACGCCACCGTCCAGCACCCTTAGGCTGCGCTCCACCTCGGCGGTGAAGTCCACATGCCCTGGTGTGTCGATGATGTTGATGCGGTGGTCCTGCCAGTAGCAGGTGGTTGCGGCCGCCGTTATGGTGATGCCACGCTGGCGTTCCTCTTCCATCCAGTCCATTACCGCGGTGCCGGTGTCCACATCTCCAATCTTATAGGTGCGACCGGTATAGTACATTATCCGCTCGGTAACGGTGGTTTTACCGGCGTCAATATGGGCAATAACCCCTATATTTCTGATTTTTTCTAAAGGAAAACTTCTTGGCATTGCTTTTGCCTTTGCTGGAATCGGGTTCTTCGTCGTCATAGTCTTCGTGTTAATGGTCATTCACCTTTTACCATCGGTAGTGGGCAAAGGCGCGGTTCGCCTCAGCCATCCGGTGGGTATCTTCTCGTCTCTTAATTGTGGTGCCTTCACCACGCAGTGCATCAGACAGCTCGTCAGCCAGTCTTTCCGTCATTGATTTGCCTTTTCGGGCCCGCGCTGATTTTAGCAGCCAGCTCAGCGCCAGGAAGAGGCCGCGGTCAGGACGTACTTCCACGGGCACCTGATAGGTGGCGCCGCCCACGCGGCGAGGTTTGACCTCGAGCAGCGGCGTGGCGTTTTTTATGGCCTGTTCCAGCGCCGTTACCGGGTCTTTGCTCGACCGCTCTTCCAGAATATCAAGAGCATCGTACACAATTCTTTCTGCGGTTCTTTTCTTGCCGCAGTGCATTATCTTGTTTACCATTTTGGACACGGTTATATTATGATATTTCGGGTCCGGCGATACTTCTTTTTTTATTGGTTGGGCACGCCTTGGCATTCTATACTCCTATGTTCAGGCTGTTTCCGCCTTCTCTTTTACCATTTTGCTGCCGTATTTACTGCGGCCCTGCCGGCGGTTGGCGACGCCGCTGGTGTCGAGTGCGCCACGTACGACATGATAGCGGACGCCGGGCAAGTCCTTGACACGTCCCCCGCGAATCAGCACCACCGAGTGTTCCTGCAGTTCGTGACCTTCACCCGGGATGTAGGCGGTAACTTCCATCTGGTTGGTCAGCCTGACCCTGGCTATCTTGCGCAGCGCCGAATTGGGCTTCTTGGGTGTCATGGTCCTGACCTGAGTGCAGACGCCCCGCTTCTGCGGTGAGCCCTTGCCCTCAATCATCCGGTTTTTCAGCGCATTGAACGTAAAACGCAGCGCCGGCGATTTGGTCTTCTTGGTAACCCGTTTCCGCCCTTTATGTATCAACTGGTTTATGGTTGGCAAATTAGTTTCTCCTGCTCTACAATTTTAATGGATGAGCCTTGGCTCATCCACAATTTTTAAATGACAGACTGAACCACTTGGTCCAATCCATCAGCTAATCCTGAAGGCCATATATCCAAGAGGAAAGTATATCACAGGTTCAGATTAATTGTCAATATCTGCAACAGGCTCGGTTGAGCTTATGCTTCGCCGAGCAGTCGGCGCATGCCCTCGCCGTGCTTTTTGCACCACTGGTAGATGATGAACAGGTCCCAGCCAATGCAGAAGTGGCGGACACCCATATCGATGAATTCCTGAGCCTCTTCGAAGTAATTAATTTCCACGCGAGGATGGACACCTTTTTTGAGTGCCATCTCGATTATGTCCCTTTGCTTGCGCTGTATCTCGGGGCTGCTCATCTTGCCTACCCTCCCCGTGTTAACCGAGAAATCGCATGGGCCGAATTGAATCATGTCCAGCCCTTCTATTGATAGCACCTCGTCCATCTGTTCCACCAGGCTTGCCTTCTCCACCATGATGGCAACAACCGCTTCCCGCAGTGTTCTGACCCAGGTCTCGTTGCCAATATCAAGGACAAAGCCACTGATACGCCGGACGACGCAGCCCTGAAATCCCTTGTCCTCGGGCGTGTCTGCCCTGACCATGCGGGTGCATTCCCTGACTTCATCCGCAGTAGAGCATTCGGCAAACAGGATGTTCGGAATGCCGGCACCGAGCGAGCGGCTGGTGATGAACAGGCGCGGGTCCGGCTCCACCTTCATCATGGAGGACATATGGGGAAACAGGTCCACGGCGCGCGCGAAGTTATCAAGCTGGGGAAGGCTCCAGGTGGCGTACTGTCCGCTCAGCTCGATGTAGTCAAATAAGCCGGAGTGCCCGACAACCTCTATAATCTCGGGCGAAGTGGTGATAACATGGGTACCAATGGTTGGCTTGCCGGCGTTCAGAAGCTCTCTCAATCGGTTCTTTCTCATTAAAATCTCCTTTTGTGTTGCATTATTAGAATTAAAAAAAACGGTTCTTTTCAGGCTTGTGCCTTCTCAAAAAGTTCGGCCGCCCGGTAGGAACTCCTGACCAGAGGCGACGAGGCTACCTCGGCGAACCCTATCTCCCGGCCGATGGCTTCATACTCGGCGAATTCCTCCGGAGGGACAAACCTGATTACCGGGTGATGTTGAGCGGAAGGCTGGAGGTATTGCC
>JABMRL010000112.1 GCA_013202615.1 Dehalococcoidia bacterium | reverse complement strand
GTTTTGATACCAACACCAGCGTGATTGTACTCGCGGCCACCAACCGCCCGGATATACTTGATCCCGCCCTGCTCCGCCCCGGTCGCTTTGACCGGCGGGTGATTCTGGACCGCCCGGATATTAACGGTCGGGTCGCTATTCTCAAAGTCCACGCCGAGGGAAAGCCGCTGGATAAAAATGTTGACCTGGAAGTCCTGGCCAAGGGTACGGTGGGCCTGAGTGGTGCTGACCTGGCCAATCTGGTCAATGAGGCCGCTATTCTGGCAGCCAGACGTAATAAGAATGCCATCGGTATGCTGGAATTTGAAGAATCAGTGGACCGTGTGATTGCCGGGCCGGAAAGGAAGAGCCGCAAGATAAGCCCGAAGGAGAAAGAGATCACTGCCTATCATGAGGCCGGGCACGCCCTGGTGGCCAATATGCTGCCCAATGCTGACCCGGTGCACAAGATTTCCATTGTAGCCCGGGGCATGTCGCTCGGTCATACACGCCAGCTACCTATTGAGGATAGATATCTAGTGACAAGAGCCCAGATAAAAGATAGAATAGCTACTCTTCTTGGTGGGCGTACCGCTGAAGAGATAATTTTTAATGAGGTTACAACTGGTGCTGCAGAGGACATTGAGCAGGCTACCAAGATAGCCCGGGCGATGGTCACCAGCTTTGGCATGAGTGATAAGCTGGGGCCGCGTACTTTCGGGCGCAAGGAGGAGATGGTCTTCCTCGGTCGTGAAATTTCAGAGCAGAGGGATTACAGCGATAAGATAGCCGAGCAAATTGATGAAGAGGTTCATAGCTTTATCGAGGAAGCCCAGAAGACCGCACAGGACGTCCTGACCAAACACAATGACAGGCTGGTGCAGATTGCGGAGCGGCTCATAGCTCGCGAGACTCTGGAAGGCGAGGAGCTGGAGAACCTGCTGAGTGAAACGGCTCCGAAACCAACAAAGAAGGCCAAACTGGAACCCAAACTGGTTCCAGTCGAGCCAGTCAGCGAAGCTGAGCCGGTTACCAGACCCCAGAAGGCGCCCATAGTACCCCGGCTGGTACCGAAACAAACACTGGCGGCACCGGATTAAAACTGGTAAAATGATTGATGATAGAGAGGGGGCGGTGCCCCCTCTTTTTTTATACTTAACGTATGATTATGAGCTATAATGCGCAGGGAGTATAGATGATTAAGATTACCGAAGTGCCTATTTCACCGGAATCCGTGGTAAATGAGGTCAAGGCCCGCAGCAGTGGCTGCGTCGTTACCTATGTGGGCCTGATTCGTGACCATTCCCGCGGCAAGCAGGTCCAGTCCGTGGCCTATGAGGACGCTTCCGGGAAAGCGGAGAAGAAGCTGCGCGAAATCGCTGACGAAATCAAGCGGAGGTGGCCGGTGGATAACGTTGCCATCTACCACCGTGTCGGCAGGCTGAATGTCGGTGATATTAACCTGGTCGTGGCCATAGCGTCCCCACACCGCGGGGAAGGATTTGCCGCCTGCCAGTTTGCCATTGACCAGTTCAAGCAGGAGCTACCGACAAGCAAAAAAGAAACCTACCTCGACGGCAGCGTTTGGGAAGGGGAGTAAAGGTGGCGACTCCTATTTTTTACGGGCCACGACGTACCTGGCCAGTTCAAAGAGTGCTTCTCGGCTGCTGTTTTCCGGCAGTTCTTTGAGGTCCTGGCAGGCGCGGGCGCTGTATTCCGAAGCCACGATGTAACACTCATCCACTATCGGTGAATTGCGTATCATCTCTATTGCCTGTTTGATGTTACCCTGGTCGTCCCGGTTCTCGAAGCGCCTTTTCACCGGATTATCTTCGGGGTAGCGTTCCAGCAGCAGCATTGCCGGCAGGGTAAGAGTCCCCTGGGCCAGATCCGAGCCAACCGGCTTGCCCAGTTCTTCCTCGGTGCCGATAAAATCCAGGATATCGTCCACAATCTGAAAGGCGATGCCCAGGTGATGTCCATAATCTCCGAGCGTTTTGACCGACTTCTCCGGCGCTCCGCTCAGGATGGCTCCTGACGCGGTGGCCAGGGAAAAGAGAGAGGCGGTTTTACCGGATATTTTCTTGAAGTACTGCTCCCGGGTCTGTTTCAGGTTGTAGGCGCTGAAGAACTGGTTCAGCTCGCCACTGGAGATGGTGGCCAGCGTCTGTGAAAAGAGCTTGATGACTCGTGGGTTGTGGGTGTCCGCGACGAATTCGCCGGCCTTGGCGAAAAGGTAATCGCCGAGGAGAATGGCTGGTTCCTCACCCCAGAGCTTGTAAATGGTCGCCCTGCCGCGCCGCGAAACCGACTTGTCAATGGCATCGTCATGGATAAGGGTAGCCGTGTGCATGAGTTCAACAGAGCCGGCCATGGGCATTAGATATTTCAGGTCATACTGGTAAAATTTGCCCGAAAGCAGCGTCAGCGCCGGCCGGATACCTTTCCCTCCGCCACCGACCACATAGTCCAGCTGTTCGGAAAGCCAGGGGAAGTCAACTTTGATAATCGACCTCAGGTATTCTTTTACCTGGGC
>JABMRL010000111.1 GCA_013202615.1 Dehalococcoidia bacterium | reverse complement strand
GCCACCGCCTGGTAGGTATCTACCACGATACGCCGGATAGGCACCACCCGGTGCAGTGGCTCCAGCGCCACGACCATCTGGATGGTGGAACAGTTTGGATTGGCGATAATGCCCCTGTGCCATTCAATATCTTCCGGGTTGACCTCGGGCACCACCAGTGGCACGTTGGGCTCCATGCGCCAGGCGGCGCTGTTGTCAATTACCACCGCGCCCGATTTCGCCGCCAGCGGTGCATAATGGCGGCTTATCTCGGAGCCAGCCGAGAAAAGGGCGATATCTATCCCTTCAAACGAGTCAGGAGTTGTCTCTCCAACCTCTATTTCCTGCTTGTTGACCCACAGCTTCCTGCCCGCCGAGCGGTCGGAGGCAAGCAGTCGGATAGATTTCATCGGGAAATTGCGCTGTGCCAGAATCTTGATAAACTCCTGGCCAACCAGGCCGGTGGCACCAACAATAGCAACATTGTATTCCATCGTTTATTCTCACAGTCCAAGCAACGTGTCCAGGCCATACACCAGCCCATTGCGTTTAACCACTTCTCTAATCGCCAGCATCACTCCGGGCAGGTAGCACTCCCGGTTAATGGTATCATGGCGTATGCTCAGTGTCTGCCCCGGCGCGCCCAGAATTACCTCCTGATGGGCCATTAGCCCGGGCAGGCGTACGCTGTGAAGGGTCACTCCTTCCACTGACTCCCCCCGACTCGCGGCCGCTTTGCCCTGCGGCTGGAGAAATGGCTTCCCTCTGGCTTCCGCCATCGCTCTGGCTGTCATCTGCGCCGTCCCCGATGGAGCATCCGCTTTCAGGTGATGGTGCAGTTCGATTATCTCCGCATAATCAAGGTATTTCGCCGCGATTTTTGCCAGGTGCATCATGAGGATAGCGCCAAGGGCAAAGTTCGGCGCCATCACCGCACCAATCTTGTGCTCCGCAGTCAGGTGTTCAATTTCCTTTACGTCATCAGGCGAGAAGCCAGTGGTCCCAATGACCAGATTGACACCTTTTTCCGTAGCCAGTCGCACCGCCGGCATGGTCGCTTTGGCAATACTGAAATCCACCATGACGTCGGGTTGAAAGCGTGCCAGGATATCGCCAAGGTCAGTGGAGAAAGGAACCGAGCTGGAGCCATCGGGCAGGAGCAGTGAATCCTTTGCCGCTTTCACGTCCACCGCACCTACCAGCTGCATGTCATCTTCACCGGAGACAGCTTTAATCACTTCCTGCCCTACTTTACCGGCAGCTCCGTGAACGATTACCCTGATTGGATTCATAGTCTTCTCCTGGATGGTGCAGAAGACTCTTAACGGCCCCGAAATGTACCTTTTTGCGGGGGTGGCCTGCGCCCGGACTGCGAATCTCTATCCCTCTGGAATGGTCGGCTTGACCCGGAGGAATCTCTTTCTTGAGCACCAGAGGGTCGATAATCCTTTTCCAGGATTGCTCTGCGGGACAGGTTTATCCTTCCCATATTATCAACATTAATTGCCTTTACCGTGACCTCGTCACCGACTTTAACCTCATCTTCAACCTTGCCCACCCGGTGGTCCGCCAGTTCACTGATGTGTACCAGCCCTTCCTTTCCGGGCAGAATTTCCACCATGGCACCGAAGTCGAAAGTACGGGTCACCTTCCCGGTATAGATAGTGCCAATCTCAATATCCTTGGTCAAACTTTCAATGATGCTAATGGCTTTTTTAGCCGCTTCTTCATTGACCGCGCCGACCAGTACGGTACCACTGTCATCAATGTCGATGGTTGTCTTGGTCTCCTCGATTATCGACCGAATCGTCTTGCCACCGGTGCCGATAACACTGCCAATTTTTTCCCGGTCAATGGTTATCTTGTACACCCGCGGCGCGTACGGGCTGACTTCGGCTCGGCTGGTACTTATGGCCTCGTTCATCCGGTCCAGAATATGCATCCGCGCATCGTGACTCTGCGCGATTATTTTCTCCAGAATCTCCTGACTGACGCCTTTGAGCTTGATATCCATCTGTACGGCGGTAACACCGTCCCTGGTCCCGGCAATCTTGAAGTCCATGTCGCCGTAGGCGTCCTCCAGGCCTTCGATGTCGGTTAAAATCTGGTATTCGTCATTATCGCCGGTGACAAGCCCCATGGCTATTCCGGATACCGCCTTTTTTATCGGTATGCCGGCGTCCATCAGCGACATGCTCCCCGCGCAGACGCTCGCCATCGAGGTACTGCCACTGGAACTGAGAACCTCGGAGACAAGGCGAATGGTATATGTGAAATCCTCGTCACTGGGCAACACCGGTACCAGAGCCCTTTCTGCCAGTGCCCCGTGTCCGATTTCGCGGCGACCCGGCGACCCCATGCGCTTTACCTCACCGCTTGAGAAGGGCGGGAAATTGTAGTGGTGCATGAAGCGCTTCGTCTCTTCAACACCAAGGCCGTCAAGCTTCTGCTCCTGCCTTGTAGAACCTAAAGTGACAATGGACAGCACCTGCGTCTGGCCCCTGCTGAAAAGAGCCGAGCCATGTGTCCGCGGCAGGAGTCCCACTTCCGCGCTGATTTCCCTGACTTCATCAAGGGCGCGACCATTGAGCCGTCTTCCGGCCAGTATGCCGTTCCTCATCTCAGCCTTGGCCCTGGCCTCAAAGGCAGCCCGGATATCCTCGCTGGCGTAGGTTTCGCCCAGACTCTCCATCACCCTATTTTTCAGTTCAGAGAATCTTCCCTCCCGGACTGATTTATCTGTTTCCGCCAGGACAACCGGCAATTCATCGCCGACGCTTGAAGCTATCGCCGAAGCGATTTCTGAATTGACCTCTGGAACCGGCGCTTCCTCTTTCGGCTTGCCGCAGGCCTGCTGCACCTGTTCCTGAAGCCGGATTATATCCTGGTTGGCTTCAAATCCAAACTGGATAGCCCTGGGCAGAATTTCTTCGGGAACTTCCTTGGCCCTGGCTTCCAGCATGACAATTGCCTTCGCGGTGCTGGCCACAACCATATCGAGCTGGCTGTTTTCAAGCTCGGCCAGCGCGGGGTTCGACACCAGCTCATCATTGATATAGCCCACGTGAACGGCGCTTACCGGGCCGTCAAAAGGCACCTCTGAAATGCACAGCGCCGTCGACGCACCGATTACCGCCAGCACATCAGGGTCGTTTTCCTGGTCAACGGACAGCACGGTGGCCACAACCTGGATATCCCGGCGCCACCCTTTGGGCAACAGCGGTCGTATCTGGCGGTCAATGAGACGACAGGCCAGAGTGGCCGCTTCGCTGGGGCGTCCCTCACGGCGGATGAAGCCGCCCGGGATTTTACCGGCCGCGTACATTCGCTCCTCGTAGTCTATAGTCAGTGGCAGAAAATCAATACCCTCACGGCGGTCATCGGCCACGGTAGCCGTCACCAG
>JABMRL010000110.1 GCA_013202615.1 Dehalococcoidia bacterium | reverse complement strand
GCCGCCTCGAAGGGAAAATCGGTATCGGGCATACGCGATGGGCGACCCATGGAGGACCGTCCAAGGCAAACGCCCACCCGCACTGCGACTGCACCGGGAAAATCGCCGTGGTGCACAACGGTATAATTTATAACTTCCAGCAGTTGCATCAGCAGCTCATCGAAGAGGGGCATACCTTCACTTCCGAAACGGACACCGAAGTTATCCCTCACCTTATCGGGAAATATTTTGCCGGCGACCTGGAGGAGGCGGTGGCGAGAGCGCTGACTGAGATGGAAGGCTCCTACGCCATCGCTGTGCTCATGGACGGCAGGCCCGAGCTCATTGCCGCGAGGAAGGACAGCCCGTTGATTATTGGCATCGGTGATGGGGAAAACTTTATCGCTTCGGACGTGCCGGCGGTACTGGATTACACCAGTCGGGTCGTCTATCTGGAAGACGATGATATCGCTGTGGTTAGAAAAGAAGGTTTTCAAGTTAAAAGAAAAGGTAAGGTGGTTGACCGTCAGCCGCACCGGGTGACCTGGAGTGTAGAGGACGCGCAGAAGGGCGGCTACGAGCACTTCATGCTCAAGGAAATCCACGAGCAGCCGAAGGTGATACGGAATACCATCAAAGCCTACCTGACGGCCGATGAAACGATTTCTGGCCGGGATATTTTTGCGGAGGGTGGTGAAAGGGAAATACTTATCCTTGCCTGTGGCACCTCCTATCACGCGGCACTGGTCGGGAAATATGTTCTGGAGCAACTATTCAGGGTTCCGGTCAGGACCGAGATAGCTTCCGAGTTTGGCTTTCTGGGGCAAACCTCGGCTCGAAGCCAGGCCGTGGTCATCACCCAGTCCGGCGAGACGGCCGACGCACTGAAAGCAATTAAAAAGCTCAGGAGCGAAGGCTGCCCGGTAACCGTGATAACCAACGTCATCGGCAGCTCCGCCACCCGCCTTGCCGACCAGGTCCTCTACACGCAGGCGGGCCCGGAGATAAGCGTCGCCGCGACCAAGAGCTATACCGCGCAGCTGATGGCTCTGTACTGGATGGCCCTGCCCCTGGCCAGAATCGACCTGAGACGAAAAGGCAGTCTCATTGCAGAGCTGAGGCAGTTGCCGGGAAGGGTGCAGCGTATACTGGACGACGAGGAAAAAATCGCACAGCATGCCGCGCAAATTGCGAAGTATGACCATGTCTTCTTCATCGGGCGCGGCATCAACTATCCGGTGGCACTGGAAGGCGCATTGAAGCTTAAGGAGATATCCTATATCCATGCCGAGGGCTATGCGGCGGGAGAATTGAAGCACGGGCCATTTGCCCTGCTCGGCAGTGAGGCACCGGTCGTGGCGATTGTGACTCCGGATAATACCTATGATGCCATGCTGACCAGCATCAAGGAAGTCAAGGCCAGAAACTCCCCGGTACTCGCCCTGGTTGAGGAGGGGGATGAGGTGGTTGAGGAGGTGGCCGATTCGGTGATTGTCGTGCCGAAGGTGGAGCCGCTGTTTTCACCGGTGGTAAATACCGTGGTGCTGCAGCTTCTGGCCTACTATGCCGCCAAGGAACGCGGCTGCCCCATCGATTTCCCCAGGAACTTGGCGAAGAGCGTAACCGTCGAGTAGCAGCGCTCCAGGCTACCACAGGGAAGCGGAACCCCCAATCACGCTGGCTAAAAAGTGCTGGTCAGGGCAGACTCGCCTGAGGGTTGAGATAGAAAAAGATTGAGGAAATGCCGGAAAAGCTGAAAAAAGGACTGCTTATCTTTGCCGGAACAACATTCACCGCGATAGGCATTATTGGTATCTTTGTTCCCATTCTGCCCACGACCCCCTTTCTGCTGCTGGCGGCTGCCTGTTATCTGCGCAGCTCACGCAGGTTATATAACTGGCTATTAAACAACAGGTTTTTTGGCGCCTACGTGCGCAATTACCTGGACGGAAGAGGCATGCCGCGGAAAATAAAAATTGCCACCATCCTCCTGCTGTGGATAACGATTGCCTGTTCCATCATTTTCGCGGTTCAGGCCCTGGTTATCAGGGTAATATTGCTTGTCGTAGCTGTTGGCGTGACGGTTCATATTATGCTTATAAAAACGACCCCGAAAGACCAGAATCAGAACAGGGTTAGCGACCGGTAATTGAAGTAAAAAGAAAAGCCCTGTTTTCATCAGGGCTGGTTTCATTCTCTGGTGGAGACGGGGGAGAGTCGAACTCTGGATATGGCTACCGGAACTATTTCCAAAAATGCTCCACATATTTCTTGCCCGTACACCAGTAGGGTTTTGGGTTCAGACTTCCCAGAAGTCTGGGATCCAGCAAAGCTCGAATCTGATCCACTTAATCTAATACCTCTACTTCTGGACCAAATCATAGCGCTCGGGCAGACAGCACAACAACTACGCCATGCACTTAGCGGCAACAGCCCTCGACCCGATAGGCTACCAGAGATAGCCAAGCAACTGGTCGAAGGAGGTGAACATACCCCTTAGAAGCATCCAACTCATCCATAAGCTCTCAGTAGCTACTTTACGGCTTATTTGTCAACAGACTTCATTTCCAACTGAAGCACACACACCCGCACCAGCACCTGCGCCTATCCCGCAATCTCCTCCCATTAGCAGCACAACCATCGCCCTCAGCACCTCTTGATCTTCCCGGGAGTCATCAACCCTTATACTAAATGTCCGCTTTGTTTCATGTG
>JABMRL010000109.1 GCA_013202615.1 Dehalococcoidia bacterium | reverse complement strand
GCTCGATAGCGCCTCTCGTCACACCAATCCTAAAAGACCTCAACATGTCCTACAGCCAGATGGGGATTATCCTGGGTTCCTGGCAATTGACCTATATCATTGTGGCTATAATAGCCGGTGCCATTATTGATAAATGGGGCATACGGAAAGCTCTTTTCATCGGCACCGTCATCATTGGCCTCTCGGAAGCTTTACGTTATTTCCCCGACGGTTTCGGCACTTTCTTATTCGTCGTAGCTATCTTTGGTATTGGTGGCCCCCTGATATCCATAGGTGCCCCTAAAACGATTTCCAGCTGGTTCAGGGGAAAAGGTCGCGGGACAGCCGTTGGTATCTATACAACGGGACCCTGGATTGGAGGGCTAATCGCTCTATCGGCGACAAATAGTATTGTCATGCCTGTAACCGGATATAGCTGGAGACTGACTTTTGTCTGCTATGGCTTTCTGGTCTTCATCATCGCACTGCTGTGGTTGTTCCTGGCCAGGGATATTAGACCAACCGGGGCTACGGAAGGTGAAAGTATCGGCAAAACCTTTAGCAGGCTTATAAAAATACGAAATGTCCGCCTTATTCTGATAATGGGGCTTCTATCATTCGCTATTATGCATGGCTTTACCAGCTGGCTTCCCAAAATTATGGAAAGCGGTGGTATGTCGCCATCAATGTCAGGGTTTGTATCTTCCATACCTGTTATTGCCGGTATCCCGGCAGTTCTGGTTATTCCCAGACTGGTTCCGCCACGTCTGAGAGGACGGATTCTAGCCCTCCTGGCTTTGGTAGTCACCGCAGCACTTATAATGTCGGTGAATACATCGGGCGCTCCCATATTTGTGGGCTTGGTCTTGTTCGGTATGGCGGGTTCATCCCTGTTCCCCATCGTGATGCTCATATTGATGGATACCCCTGAGGTAGGGGAAAGGCATATGGGGCTCGCGGGAGGCATATTTTTCTGTGTTGCTGAGATTGGAGGGTTCACCGGCCCACTGATAATGGGGACTCTCGCTGATTTGACCGGGGCTTTCCTGGCAGGGGCATTTTTTCTGGCGGGTTTGAGCCTGATAATCTTTATGATGACATTATTGCTAAAAGCAGCGCCCGAACCTCGCTCTCCATAGGAGCGACTATTTACCCCGTGGTTTAAGACACAAATTGGTACATTCTGTCATACTGGATGGAATTACGCCTGTCTGACAATTCAGGCAATTATCCGGTCTTTTCTTGAGGCTATTTGACATCGCGGTGAGGATAATCTATTATCACTCGTGCCCTAACAAATTAAAGGAGATGATTATGCTTGGAGATCTAACCGATAGAGTAGCCTTTATAACAGGAGCCGGCCGGGGGATAGGGCGGAGTATCTGTCTGGTCATGGCAGAGCAAGGTGCCGATATAGTTCTGGCGGACGTAGCCACGGAAGGGGCGCTTAAGGTAGCCGGGGAGATAGAGAGGCTGGGGCGTAAGGCTCTGGTGGTGCAGGTGGATGTTGCCAGGAGGGACTCGGTGGGTGCCGCGGTCAGAAAGGCGCTGGATACCTTCGACCATATAGACATCCTGGTCAACAATGCCTCGGTGGTCTATGCTCCCGGGCGGATAACTGCGGAAGACGGTACGGATACAGACGAGGACTGGCACTATGTCCTCTCCGTGAACCTGCTGGGTCCCGTATATTGCTGTGAGGCCGTTTTACCGCATATGAAAGAGAGGCGGTACGGCAAGATAATCAACCTCGGTTCCATTGCCGGACATGCCTCACGTCCCCCGCACCCATCGGGACTGGGAGTCCCCAACGCCTATCCGGTGAGCAAGGCGGCCCTCCTGAGATATACCAAGGCGCTGGTTCACCAGGTCTCCGAGTTTAACATAAATGTAAATGCCATCTGCCCTTCAATGGTATGGACTCCCACCCCCCGGGAGCAAATCGAGGAGATGATACGCACCAGGCCCGAACTGGCCGGCAGAGACCCCCACGATGTATATGTCGAGGTGCGCAGGGCGGAGATACCATTACGCCGTGAGCAGGCACCGGAGGATATCGCCGCGATGGCGGCTTTCCTTGCCTCGGAAGACGCGCGCAATGTAACCGGGCAGTGCATACACGTTGACGGCGGCATGATACTGCGCGATTGAGCATGTCATTGGCTCTATTAATATCTGAGCCGAAGGCTATAGCCGGGTCGGACTATAAGAGCAGGTCAAGTCTATTAAATTTGCCAGACGACCGCTGCTTAAAACTTTATTCTGCCGATGCCATGCCCTGCAGAAGCTCGGCAGCGCGGGCCGGGTTGAATATACCGCAGGCGCACTGTTTCGCCAGCTCCTTGCCAGCCTCATCAGCAGTTATCTGTCCCGCTTTTATGTCGTCAACCAATGACTTCACCAGGTTAGAAGCCACCATACCGTGACCGCACATGGTAGTAACTTCCAGGACGTCCTTGGACGGTAACTTCTTGGTGTTTCCCCAGATACCTGCCGAGAAATCAAGCGAGTGCGGACTGAGGCCGGCCGCTTTACAGATACAGTCTACCGAGTCAAACGGACCACTGATCACTACTGACATCCCCAGGTCAGCGTCTTTAAGCTCCTGCAGGACTTTAGTTGATGTATCGCTATCAATAAAAACGCCATGCACGATGCTGGTGTTGCTGACATTAGACAATATGTCATCCATATTGGAATTAAACATATTGCCGCTCCGCATGTCGCCTGCGTTTACCGGGTTATGGCGCAGCATGATTCTCAGAAACTCGCGCATTTTTTCGTCGGCCCCGTCTTCATTAAACCCCTTGGCTGCCATACACAGAAAGATGTAGTCTTTATCCAGGCTCTCTTTACTTCCCTGACGGTGCAAAGTATGTGTCATTTATGATTCCTCCTTGAATAACGGGCGACCCAGGCCAACGTTGACTTTACCGTTGATGTATAAAGGCACTTTAAGTTCTTCCAGAGGCTTTTCACAGAGCGCGGAACCATCTGCCTCAAGTTTGGTCGAGATAGTCAGGGTAAAAACCGATTCAATCTGTGCAGCGGCCTCCCTCAGTGCTTTAATCACCGCCGGTATATTATCTACCTTGGTAATGCTCTCAATCATGGCCGAGCACACTTTTTCATTGAGAACTTCACTGTTTATCTTGCCGGTGCTCTTGTCAACCATAAGATGAGTGACCGGATTGTCGCCGGCAAACTCTACCCCCGTTTTGGCCATCGCCTGAGCTATCTTCTCTACATCGTAGAATTTAACCCCGATACCGGGGCGCCCCATCTCCGCAGTTACACCAGCAAAACCTCTCTTGAAACGGCCGGTAACATCGGTGGTCTTCGCCTCTTCAGTGCCTCTACCGGGGACCCTGGTCTCCTTGTGCACTACAAGCGGATTGGAAAAAGCAACCCTCACCGAACGGGGCCAGTCATGAACTTCCTCAACGAAGGCATCAACCGGGCATATCTCCGCTCTTAAACAGACCCCGCATTCAACACACTCATCCTGGTCAATCTTGGCTACCTTGGCTGCCCGGTCCATGCTGATAGCACCCATCGGACAGTAAGGCACACATAACCGACATCCAATACAGTCTTCGTTAATAATCATGCATCAACCTCCAATTTCTGCATATATCTTATAATAAAACTTTCAGAAATATTCTAGCAAATCCGGCCGATTTTTACTAACTCTTGCTCTTGCGTACCGTAATTGTACATCGGCGTCCTTTTGAATGTCATAACCACCGACTATCACTGTCCTTGGGTTGAGCACTGCGCATCAGTTCTCCCTTGAGCAGTTTGCTGCGAAGTGTCTCCTCCCCCTTCTCTCTCTTCAGTGCCAGGGGAATGACTTCCGTTACAAGTTCTCGCGGAATTACAACCACGCCATTAATGTCACCAAATACGATGTCCCCAGCGTTAACGAGAACTCCGCCGCATCGTACCGGACAACCATGAGCGCTGACCCTGGCTCTGCCCAGGGGGGTAGCTATTCCTATCCCGCTGCTGAACACCGGAAATTGCAGTTTTATGATTTCGTGAATGTCCCTGGTATTGCCATCGATCACGGCTCCGTTGGCGCGGCGGGCTTTGGCGGCTACGGAGACTAAATCACCCCAGATACACGCATGTGATGGCCGGTGCCCGCCCAGTACAAGTACGTCGTTTGGCTTCAGGGAATCAACCGTCTCGGGCATACCCGGGTATCCCTCATCGCCGACTTCATACATTTCCACAGTTATGGCAGGATAGGCATAGCCGAGAACAGTTGCCCCATCATAGACGGGGCGTATGTTGGACCTCATAACTTGTTCGTGAGCCCCCAAATCATCCAGAGCGTCAGAGACTAAAGCAGTGTCTAGTTTACTTCGAATTGTGTCAAGAATTTCCGGTTCTTTTCTAGGATCAGCCATCTCCAAAACCTCCGGTTCCAGTTAGCCCACCTGTCGCGAGTATAATATATCAGCAGGTGTGGCAGCGTTACCCTTTAGCTTATTGGTTTTCAGGAAATACAGCAAGCCTGGATTTTCAATGTGGCGCCTGGCCAAATAGGGAAGCAAGCGTAAGGCTAAAGGTTAGCGTACGCTACTCATCTGAGGATCGGCGAGCTCCATTTCGTGGCGTGAGGCCTCATTGGCAACCGTGATACGCTGGTACTATACTATTACCACTATGACTTTGATTGCACTCGGGTTAATTCTCCTGTCAGCTATAGCCCATGCTTCCTGGAATTTACTGGCGAAGAGAGCTACAAATCATGAGCTATTTATCTGGTGGATGCTGGTATCCATCAGCATACTTCTTTCTCCTTTAGCGATTGTATTATTGTTGACGGAATCAATCATCTATCCCGGTTGGTGGTTCGTACTGGGTACTGTGATATTACACGCGCTGTATTTCGTATTGCTCGGGCGGAGTTATACCTATGCCGACCTCTCACTTGCTTATCCTATTGCTCGAGGCATCGGGCCAGCGCTTGTTCCGATACTCGGAGTTTTCATCCTGCAGGAAACCATATCTTCACTTGCCATAGCCGGAATCATTCTGGTTATCTCCGGAATATATACCGTTTATTGGTGGGGTCATTTTCAGCAATTCTTTCGCGACCCTCTCAAGCTTTTTCATGATGTCGGGGTTAGGTATGCCATGCTCACCGGTATTGTCAACGCAGTACAGTCTGTGTGGGACAAGGTGGGCGTGGGTTACGTGAGTCCGTTTCTCTATATGTATTTGCTGGCGCTTGGTGGTGCTGTTGTGCTTTCCCCATATATGCTTCACGCCCACGGCAAGGTAGCTGTCCGAAACGAGGGCCAGGGAAATCTCAAAATTGTCCCCATCGCCGGGCTGCTTATGTTTTTTGCTTATGGATTAGTGTTAATGGCTATGCAATTCACGCAGGTGAGTTATATCGTCCCGGCGCGGGAAATCGGCATAGTGATTGGTGTTTTGTTGGGCACTATTATACTGGGCGAGTCATTCGGCAGGGGACGAATTATTGGCTCGTGTTTAATAGCATCGGGTGTGGCACTAATCTCTATAGCCTGATGAATCCGAGACAGCGCCTCGCGCATTAATGCTTTCAGTCGTTCAGGAGACCAGGTCCAGCAGTCCCAGCCTTTTGAGGCTGGAGTCGCTTGGCTTTCCAGTTTTCGGGTCCCACTCCATAGCTTCCCGGTATTCCTTTGTCAGGGTATCAATGTCTATTGTTACTCCTTCCAGGGGCCCGGAGCTCTGAGGCGGTATCCCCGCCATTCTATTCGGCAGACGGAAGTCCGAAGGCGATATGCCCTCGCGGATGTTGAAGAGCTGCCGCAGAGTCTGGATTCTGGCTCCGGTCTTCAGGACTTCACTCATCGACATATCCCACCCGGTCACAGCATTGATAAGCTCCAATAACGGATAGCAACCGGAGAATACCACGGGCATAAGACACAACCCGGCGCTGGCGCCAACCTGCCAGTAATTGGTGTTGGCAGCTGCGGCTGGCCCTTTACCTGTATACTGGTATTTCTCAAAGCCGGAAACCTGGAGTTCTTTGTATGGGCCGGCAGAGGCATTGACATCACCGCGGGTGAAGGGTGAGGCGGCGGTATGTCGGCCGGGCGTCGGGTCGGCAACAAACCCCGTGCCGCGTCCCGGGAAGAAAGTGGCATTATGCAGGCCGGGCTCTTGCCCGCCAATATGCATGGCGTATTTTTCCGCACCCTTGCCTATCTTCTTCGCTGCCACCATCACCCCATCAGCCAGCACATCGCCGAAGCCCTCGCGCCGTCCTATCTTTTCGGTCATGGCGACCATGGCTTTCGAGTTTCCCCAGGTCAAATCTATACCGTCTGTGTCCGCCTTGGTGATTATGCCATGTTCGTAGCACTCCATGGCGAAGGCGAGAACACTGCCCGCCGATATCGTATCCAGCCCGCTGCGATTGCACATGTCGTTCAATTTAAATATTGAGTCGAGGTCATCGTTCAGGCACATGTTGCCGAAGGCGGCCACCGTCTCATATTCCGGTTTATGCGTCTCTTTTACCGGATATTTCCCGGAGGGGACGGTGGTAATGCCGCCGCAACGAATGGGACAGCTGAAACAGCCGTATTTCTTTGTCTCGTAGGCGATGACGTTATCACCGCCTATTTTTTCAACGGTAGGGAAGGACTCGGTGCCGGTGAGCTGCCAGTTTTTAACCGGACTGACACCGGAGCCGACGACGGCCACGGTATTGCCGCAGGTACCGTATTTTATCAACGTCTGGATGAAGCCCACTTCCTTCATCTTCTTGGTGAACTCTTGGTTTAACTTTTTGATACTGGCACTGTCTGCTACAGTCACTCTGCCCTTTCCTCTCACCGCCACCGCCTTGAGCTTCTTAGAGCCCATAACCGCACCAACGCCGGAGCGACCTGCGTACCGTCCTTTGTCGTTGCAGACACCACTGATTAGTGAGAGTTTTTCTGATGCCGGGCCAATACAGGCAACGCGGACTTTGGCATCGCCAATCTCTTTTGCCAGGACTTCCTCGGTTTCAATGGCATCTTTTCCCCAGAGATGAGAGGCGTCCTTTATCTCAATGCCGGCGTCGGTAACCAGCAGGTACGATGGCCTGGGGGCTATCCCCGAGACGAAAAGCGCATCCCAGCCGGCGAACTTGAGTTCGGGGCCAAAGAAACCGCCCGAATTGGCGTCTCCCCAGCCGCCGGTCAGCGGCGATTTGCACACCACTGCATAGCGACCGCCGGTCGGTACCGGTGTGCCGGTCAGCGGGCCGGTGACAAACCCCAGTATGTTGTCCGGACCCAGGGGGTCAACTCCTCCCTTCTGCATCTCGAACAGGATGCGGGCACCCAGTCCGTGTCCACCGATAAAATCACGAGCTAATGAATCATCCAGTTCCTGTTCGCGGATTTCACCATTGGATAGATTAATAAAACCGATCTTGCCTACATAACCTCCAGCCATTGTGGCCTCCCTTTAAACAAATTTTTATTCTTTTCCCTGGTGGTACTCCTGTCAGTACCACCGTGTATGAAATATCCATCCGTCCCATATTTATAGCTGGGAGCAATTATTCACCAGATGTTGTACTTCCATAAAATTCGTCTACGCCTGGTGGTAGCTCCTCCAGCTCAATAATAACACCGCCGACCTTGTCCGTGTCAAAGAAAGCCATGCCACCGCCGCCCTCATTTTTTTGATACACGATAACCTTAAAGGATTAATCAGTTACTGAATTGATTCTTCTCCCCACTAAGTTATCAGTCGCTTAGCTTATGTTCAATGGCCTGTTGGTTTGTCATTTCAACTGCTATGCTAAACTCCCAATTTGCAATATGTCAACAACGACAACAGGCCAGAGTCTACCTCGAGAGACTCAAATCATCGAAAATAGTGAGTGTTGCAGTTCCTGCAAGGTGCAGGATTCGTCATTTCATGTGATTTGATAACTTGGGCTATTGCCGAATCGCTGGCCAAAAAGCGCGTGTTATCTGGCCATAAATGGCACAATCCTGTTGTGGAAGGTCAAATCTCTGGCGACCCCGGCGGGGCTCGGAGCTTCTACTTCCCGAAAATATCAGTGATGGTTTATATCCTGTCTTCGCAGCTCCTCCAATC
>JABMRL010000108.1 GCA_013202615.1 Dehalococcoidia bacterium | reverse complement strand
ATCTACGCGGATATGGTCGCGCATCCTGGTTACATATGCCCAGCCCATGACATAGATAGTGGCGCCGAGCATAGTGGCGGTCTCGTAGGCCCATATCGTGGCGCCGCCAAAAACGTATCTCTCGACGACGTCAAAGACAAGCACTAGAACCAGGGCAACGGTAAGCCAGCTTACCGCCTTTGCCGTCCACACGCTGGTGGCGTCAATGACTCGCAGCGTTGCTCTCATAATTCAAATGACCTTTGGGTAATGATACAAGAAAAATGACTCATGTGCAAGAGACGGCGTAGTCAAATTTTGCCCATTTAGCTGCGTATCAAGATAATTGTGCATTTAATAACTGTCTTTCAGGACGTGGCCCCCGCCCCGAAAACAGTCCCGGAGCGGGGGGCCAATGGTATGTCCTATCTGTAGTACGGGAACTGGAGCGTGTTTGTCTCACCCAGAGCTGTCTTGTACGCATCTACTGAATTGTAGACCCTGCCAAAGAATTCATCTTCCGCTGCCCGCTTGCCATAGAAATCCGCAGCAGCTACTTCTATCTCCTTCTGGACATCCTCAGACAGGGATACAATTTCCATGCCCATCTCCCTATGCTGTTCTACACCCCAGCTATCCTGGTCCGATTCAACCAGATGGTTTCTGAGGCACTCGGCCAGGATGGCATGTTCAAGTATAACTTTAAAGCCATCGGGGAGTTCGTTAAAGGCATCCTTGTTGACGAGGGCGGGCATGAGTACGCCCGGGGCATGGATGCCCGGGAACACGGCATATTTGGCGATCTCGTTGAAGCCGAAGGGGACATTTACTGACGGCGAGCTGAATTCAAAGGCGTCAATCACTCCCCTTTGCATGGCCTCATAGATTTCACCACCGGGGAGGAAGATTACGGAGGCATCGAAGTACTCGGTGAGGATCTCTCCCCAGTCACCGGCGGTGCGGAACTTCAGGCCTTTGAAGTCGGCCATTGTTTCCAGCGGTGAGTTGCTGTAGCCGAACATTTCCGCGCGCCCTATGGTCATTACGGAGAGACTCATTACATTGTAATCCGTGAACAACTCCTGGATTAGATCCTGACCGCCTCCCTCAAGGTACCAGGTGATGTATGCCATAGGCGTCGGACCGGCGGTAATGATGTTGAACAGACCGCCAGTGGAGAACTTGTCCATGTTGTAGTGCATGCCGGTTTGGACTATCTCAATGATACCGCGGTCCAGAGCGTCAAATTCCTTGGTCGCGGGCGCTACCGCGCCGCCCGGGAAGAACTCAATGACAAAATTCCCGCCGCTCATGGCTTCAACGTTCTTCGTCATACGTATTGCTGATTCACCCCAGGGATTTGTTTCCGGCAAATATGAAGCTAACCGCCAGTAAACCTCCTCGGTTGGCTGTGCCGGAGCCGGGGCTGGTGCTGGAGACGGCGCTGGCGTTGGAGCTGGTGCCGGTGCTGGAGCGGGAGCAGGTGCAGGCGCTGGTGCTGGAGCTGGTGCTGGAGCCGGAGCTGGTGCTGGAGCGGCACATCCAGCCGCCACCAAACCGGTCACCATTATGAATGCAATAATGAGCGATAATACTTTTCTCCTCATTTCTACCTCCTTTAATGGAATGAAATCTTATTTTGTTGCCTGCCAGTTAAACGCAACCACCCCCTTTTTGACAATACTTTATTTTAACAATATAAAAATCACTGCGTATAGTTTATTGTTGTTATTCTAACACAGATTGTCAAGTATATAGTATTTATTTTAAAAATATTTGTGACTTGCTTTATGACCGAAATCATAAACCTGGAGTCAAGGTAATGCTTAAAATGTAAGAGATAGTGATGGTCGGGCCATTTCGAGGGCTATATATTTGTTAGTCAAGGGGGGAGGAGACATGATTGAGGTGTACCTGTAAGGCAAGCTGCGGTGCTTTGCCGACAACCTGGACCCGTCACGTGATTTGATAACCTGTGTCGCGACCAAAAAGGGAGATTCAATTGCCGATATTATCCGGCGCATTGGCATATCAGGTAATGAGGTTGGCCCCAATATATTCCTGAATGGCAGATATTCACCGCAAAGCGGGAAGGTAAATAATGGCGACCGACCGGGCATTTTCCCTGATGACATGCCGATGATAATAGTCTGACTCTTTTCAAGTGGTGTTCGGCGGTGATTTATGGCTGCGCTTCTCTCCGACTGAATCCGCGATATCTGTTCTCTTGATATGGTTAAAGATATCGGCGATTTCCGGGTCAAACTGAGTCCCTTTGTGCCGTGCTATTTCATCATGCGCTGCGTCAGCACTCATTGACTTGCGATAGGGGCGATCTGAGGTCATTGCGTCATAAGCGTCCGATACCGCCAGAATCCGGGCGTCGAGCGGTATCTCATCTTTTTGCAGTCCATCCGGGTATCCCTTACCGTTGTAATGCTCATGATGGTTGCGAACCGCCTCAAGAATCTCTGTGACATCGACTATCGGGCTCAGGATGTGCTCTCCGATTACCGGATGGCGTTTGACCTCCTCGAATTCCGTCTCGGTCAGGCGGCCGGGTTTGTTCAGCACCGATTCCTGAACGCCTATCTTGCCGATATCATGAAGCAGCCCGGCAAGTCTGAGTTTATCAATTTGACTCTGGGGCAGATTCAGGGCTCTGGCGATGGCCGCGGAGAGGTCAGACACCTTCTGGGAATGTCCGCTGGTATAGGCATCCTTGGCTTCAAGGGCGTATGCCAGAGCGGTGATGGCGTTGAGGAATGAGGCCCGGATTTTGTTCGCCTGCTCGGCAACTTTCTCCTCCAGATGTTGCTGGTATTCCTTGTTCT
>JABMRL010000107.1 GCA_013202615.1 Dehalococcoidia bacterium | reverse complement strand
TGAGCAGCCGGTTGGCCACGCGTGGTGTCCCTCTGGCGCGGCGGGCGACCTCTTTCAGCCCTTCGCCCTCTGCTTCAATCTGCAGGATACGGGCAGTGCGGTGCAGGATTGACTCTATTGATTCCTGGTCGTAAAAATCAAGTCGGTAGACAGAGCCAAAGCGGTCGCGCAAGGGCGGGCTGAGCAGGGCAAAGCGTGTGGTGGCACCGATAAGCGTGAAACTGGGCAGGTTGAGTCGCAGGCTTCTGGCGCCGGTACCCTTGCCGATAATGATATCCAGGGCAAATTCCTCCATCGCCGGGTAAAGGATTTCCTCAACGGCACGGCTGAGGCGGTGGATTTCATCAATGAAGAGGATATCATGCTCGTGCAGGTTGGTCAATATAGCGGCGAGGTCGCCAGTGCGTTCGATGGCAGGCCCGGAGGTAACCCTGAGGTTCACCCCCATTTCAGCGGCAATGATGTGGGCGAGGGTCGTCTTTCCCAGTCCGGGTGGCCCGTAAAGCAACACATGGTCAAGTGCCTCACCTCTGCCTTTGGCCGCGGCGATAGCAATGCTCAGGTTGCCTTTGATCTTTTCCTGCCCGACGAACTCATCGAGACGGCGCGGCCGGAGGTTGGTGTCGAGGGGAGCATCTTCAGCACTTGGTTTACCCGATATTATGCGAGCTATTTAAACCTCACCCCCGTTAGTTCTCTGACTTCAGCTCATTATCTTCGCCACCCGTCGGGCTTGTTTCCTCTTCCGCGGGTGACGGGCTGGAGTTTTCCTGCTTCTCTTCGCCGAGCAGCTGGTTCAGGAGTTCTTCTGGTGTCTCAGCGACCATTGGGCCAGGTATCTTTTCGGGCATCTCGCCAAAGGACAGTTTCGTTTTTGCCTTCGCTTCTTCTGCTTGTGCGGCCAGCAGATCTTCCAGATATTGATAATGAGCGGGAATCAGTTTCCCGATGATGACGTTTTCTTTAAGACCGACAAGCTTGTCTATCCTACCGTAAACAGCCGCTTCGGTGAGCACGCGCGTTGTTTCCTGAAAGGAAGCTGCTGCCAGCCAGCTACCCGTATTCAAAGATGCTCTCGTTATGCCCAGAAGTACCGTGTGCGCGGTGGCCGGTTCACCACCTTCTGCCAGTACCTTGGCGTTAATGTCCGCATAGATAAACCTGTCCACAAGTTCCTCCGGTACCAGGTCGGTGTCGCCAGCGGAATCGATGCGCACTTTGGTCAGCATCTGGTGGACGATTATCTCGATGTGCTTGTCGTTTATGTTTACACCCTGAGAGCGGTACACTTTCTGGACTTCATCAACCAGGTATTGCTGCACTGCCTCGCGACCGAGAACGCGCAGGATATCCTGTGGGTTCACCGAGCCATCGGTAAGTTGCTGGCCGGCGTGCACCGTATCTCCGGTCTGGACTCTGATGCCGGCGACGCTGGGGATAACATACTCGCGTTCCTCATGCTCTTCATAGCTGATGAAGAGATGACCTTTTTTGCTGCTAACCTCGCCGGCGATGCGCGCTGTAATAGGCTGGGTTTTTTTGGAAGGTGCCTTGGTCTTACCTTTGGTTCCCTTGGCAGCCGGTGGAATCGCGAGCACAGCGCCGATATCCACAAACTGTCCATCATTAGCCATAACCTGCCAGCGGGCAGGCAGGGCGTATTCGTCACGATAGGTCTCGGAGCTGGTAATCTTAACTCTCCTGCCTTTATCATCCTGAATAACATCGGCCATGCCGTCTATTTCGGCTATAATGGCCGGACCTTTGGGGTTTCTGGCTTCAAAGAGCTCCTCCACCCGGGGTAGACCGCTGGTGATATCAAGACCGGCCACCCCGCCGGTGTGGAAGGTACGCAGCGTCAGCTGGGTACCCGGTTCACCAATGCTCTGGGCAGCGATGATTCCTACCGCTGTATTCAGTTCAACCGGCTTGCCGCGGGACAGGTCCCGGTTGTAGCACATCTGGCAGGTACCCCGCCTGGACTGGCAGGACAAAGGCGACCTGACATGCACCCGGTTGATTCCGGCAGCAATTATTTCCGCTGCCTTGTGCTCATCTATCTCTTCATTGCGGTCAACGATGACCTCTCCGGTTTTCGGATGGGCTACCTGGCTTGCCGCCAGTCTGCCGGTGGTGCGCTCGGCAAAGGAAGGAAGCAGCGTCTTTTCTTTCGGTTCCGAAATCCAGATACCATCCACGGTACCGCAGTCCTCTTCAAGGACGATAACATCTTGGGCCACGTCGATAAGCCGCCTGGTGAGGTAACCGCTTTCCGAAGTTCTAAGCGCCGTATCGGCTAGGCCTTTTCGTGCGCCATGCGTGGAGATAAAGTACTCCAGAACGGTATGTCCTTCACGCAGGCTGGATTTGATGGGGTAGTCAATGATTTTACCGGAAGGGTCGGTCATCAGACCGCGCATGCCGGCCATCTGCGTTATCTGGGTGATATTACCTTTGGCCCCGGAAGTGGCCATCATGTGAATACCGCCGTAGCGGTCAAGGGTATCTGAGATGGTATTGGTAATCCGGTCCATGGTTTCCATCCAGACACCGACGATGCTGTTATATTTCTCGCCCTCGGTTATCACACCGCGGTTGTACTGGTGATCAATAATGGCTATCCTCTCCTCCGCCTCTTCGAGCAGCTTGGCTTTGCCTTCCGGCACCTCAATATCGTTCATGGAAATGGTGATGCCGGACTTGGTAGCGTAGCGGAAACCCAGCTGCTTGATGCTGTCCAGAACCCTGGCGGTGTCTTCATTTGCGAGCATCCGGCAGCACTGCGAGACAATCTGCTTGAGTCCGGACTTGTCAATCTCTTTATTCTGGTAGCCAATCTCCGGAGGGAGGACTTCATTGAAGATAATGCGTCCAGCCGTTGTCTCCATTTCCTGTACGTCCCGGCTCCGGTCTCTGACCAGGATTTTTGCCCTGAGGTCGATATTGTCCAGCTCATAGGCAAGCCTGGCTTCATCAAAGCTACCAAAACGCCTGCCTTCTCCCTTGCTCCCGGGTCTTTCTGTGGTGAGGTAGTAGCAGCCAAAGACCATGTCAAGGGTAGGAGTAATCGTTGGTTCACCACTGCTGGGCAGCAGCATGTTATGATGGCTGAGCGAGAGCTCTCTCGCTTCGCGTACCGCGGCTTTGGAAAGCGGGACATGAACCGCCATCTGGTCGCCATCAAAATCGGCGTTAAATGCTGAGCAGACCAGGGGGTGAATCTGGATGGCGCTGCCGTCAATGAGCACGGGTTCAAATGCCTGGATGCTGAGTCGATGCAGGGTCGGGGCCCGGTTCAGCCAAACCGGGCGTTCTTTTACCACTTCTTCGAGTATATCGAATACTTCTGGTTTGGCTCGCTCTACAAGGCGCCGGGCACTCTTGATATTCGGGGCAAGTCCCTGCATTACCAGACGGTGCATGACAAATGGTTTGAAGAGCTCCAGGGCCATTCTTCTTGGCAGACCGCACTGGTTCAATCCGAGTTCCGGGCCGACTATGATGACGGAGCGACCGCTGTAGTCGACCCTCTTCCCCAGTAGATTCTGGCGGAAGCGCCCCTGTTTACCACGGAGCATGTCGGAGAGGGATTTCAGTTTATGATTACCGCTTACCGAAATCGCTCGGCCGCGGCGGCCATTATCGATAAGGGAGTCAACAGCTTCCTGTAACATCCGTTTCTCGTTGCGGATGATTATCTCCGGGGCGCCGATATCAATCAGATGGCGCAGGCGATTGTTGCGGTTAATGACACGCCGGTACAGGTCATTAAGGTCGCTGGTGGCGAATCTGCCACCGTCCAGCTGTACCATGGGACGCAGGTCGGGGGGAAGCACGGGCAGAACCGTTACGATCATCCATTCCGGTTTATTGCCGCTGTTGCGGAAGGCCTCCACCACTCGCAACTGCTTGCTTGCTTTCTTACGCCTCTGTCCGGAAGAGGACTGGGTTTCCTGAATCAGGTTATTGCGTAGCTGGTCCAGGTCTATATCCTTTATAATCTGCAGGACGGCTTCCGCCCCCATTCCGGCTTTAAAAACCTCGCCATACTGTTGCTTCAATTCGTGGTACTGGCTCTCATTGAGCAACACTTTCACGTGCAGGTTTTTGAGCTGTTCTATTGTGCTGGCTGTTTTTTCCTCAAGCTGTATCTTTTCCTCGGTGGAATGACGCCGCAGCTGATTGACGTCCTCGACGCTTGCCTCTTCCTGCTCCATCTGGGCAACTCTTTCGTCAACAGCTTTTTGGCGTTCGGCAATGTCGCTGGCGGCGCTCTCCTCCGATTGTTTGATAGCTTCCTGGCGTGCTGCTTCATCAATCTCAGTTACGATGTAATTGGAGAAGTAAAGCACGTGTTCCAGGCTGCGTGGCGAAAGGTCAAGCAAGAGCCCCAGGCGGCTGGGTGTTCCTTTGGCGAACCAGATGTGGCTTACCGGACAGGCCAGCTCAATGTGGCCCATGCGTTCCCGGCGTACCTTGGCCCGGGCGACCTCAACGCCGCACTTATCACATATCACGCCCTTGTAGCGGATTTTTTTATACTTGCCGCAGTAACACTCAAAATCCTTGGTCGGCCCAAAGATTCTCTCGCAGAACAGGCCGTCTCTTTCCGGCTTCAATGTGCGGTAGTTAATGGTCTCCGGTTTGGTTACCTCTCCGTATGACCAGCTCCGGATCTGCTCCGGTGAGGCCAGAGAAATTCGTACGGCATCAAAATCATTGATTTCCAGCATCTTCTTCCGTTACCTCTCCTAAAGACGTCTCTTCAACTACGGTAGATTCGGTTTCCAGGCTGGGGGCTTCTTTTGTAATAGTGGCTTCGGCTTCTGGTTCGGTAGTCTCTTCAGTCACAGCAGCTTCAGCTTCTGGTTTGGTAGTCTCTTCAGTCACGGCAGCTTCAGCTTCTGGTTTGGTAATCTCTTCAGTCACAGCAGCTTCGGCTTCTGGTTCGGTAGTCTCTTCAGTCACAGCAGCTTCAGCTTCCAGCTTAGGAGCCTCTTCTGTAATAGTGGCTTCAGCTTCCAGGATGGGGACCTCTTCAATTACTTCTTCACCGGCAGTAATGTCCACCTCTCTCTCATTGATTACCTCGAGAGCAAGGCCCAGGCTCTGCAGTTCTTTTACCAGGACCTTGAATGATTCCGGCACTCCTGGCTGCAGGATATCCTCTCCTTTTATAATAGCTTCATAGGCTTTGGCTCGCCCGATGACATCGTCCGATTTTATGGTCAGTATTTCCTGGAGGTTATGGGCAGCCCCATAGGCTTCCAGTGCCCACACTTCCATTTCACCGAAGCGCTGGCCACCGAACTGGGCCTTGCCGCCCAGAGGCTGCTGTGTTATCAGGGAGTATGGGCCGGTGGAACGAGCGTGAACCTTGTCTTCAACAAGGTGGATGAGCTTCATCATATAGATATTGCCCACCGTCACCGGCTGGTTAAACGACTCCCCGGTTCGCCCGTCCCGCAAGACTACCTTGCCGAATGTGGGCGGGGCGGCCTTCCCTTCCTGATTAACCTTCTCTACAGTCTGCATTAACTCATGCTGGCTCAGTTTACGGCTTGGTATGCCGAGTTCTTCCAGCCAGATGCGAAGACAAATCTCCGTGGCTTCTCCGGCATAGTTTTCGTTAAAAACGCGGTCACCGTTATATCCATGACCGTTCACCCACGCCTTGGCAACCTCCATCTGGATTGAGGGCTGCTTTCTGTCCGGTGTGTAATCAATTGCGGCTGCTTCGCGAACAATCCAGGCTCTCGATAGAGCGTCCTCTATCGCCACGTCGTTGGCACTATCGAAGACCGGTGTGAGCACCCTGAATCCCAGTGTCTGGGCTGCCCACCCGAGATGGGTCTCCAGAACCTGGCCGATGTTCATCCGGGATGGTACGCCAATCGGGTCGAGGATGATATCAACCGGCGTGCCGTCGGGCAGGAAGGGCATATCCTCTTTAGGGGCAATGAGGGCAATGACACCCTTGTTGCCATGGCGTCCGGCCAGCTTATCACCCGCGGAGATCTTTCGTTTCTGGGCAATCCATACCTGAACCCATTCGTTAACCCCCGCGGGCAGGTCATCGCCGCTGTCTTTGCGGGAGTATATTTTCACATTAATAACCTTGCCCCACTCGCCGTGCGGTATACGCAGCGAGGTATCTTTCACATCGCGGGCCTTTTCCCCGAATATCGCCCGCAGCAGTTTCTCCTCGGCGGAAAGCTCTGTCTCGCCGCGGGGAGTGATTTTACCGACCAGTGTATCAGCGGGGCCTACCTCGGCGCCGATGCGGATAATGCCGTTCTCATCGAGCTCGCGCAGGCTCTCCTCGCCAACATTGGGAATATCCCGGGTGATTTCTTCCGGGCCCAGTTTGGTATCACGGGCTTCCACCTCATGTTTGGCAATGTGGATCGAGGTGAATTTGTCATTTTCCACCAGCCGGCTGCTGATGATGATGGCGTCTTCAAAATTATAGCCTTCCCAGCTCATGAAAGCGCAGAGTACGTTCTGGCCAAGAGCCAGTTCGCCATTTTCCGTGGCCGAGCTATCGGCAATCACCTGGTCGGCTTCAATACGGTCGCCTTTGTTTACCAGAGGGCGCTGGTTGATGCAGGTCCCCTGGTTGGTGCGGACAAATTTCATTAATTCATATTCGTCTTTGTGGCCGTCATCCGTGGTGATGGCAATGCGATATTTAGTTTCAGCACCGGCGTCGTTGACGCTGCCGATTTCGGTAACCACCCCGGCGTTGCGGGCAAAGATGACCTGACCGCTGTGTCTGGCGGCTTCTACCTCCATACCCGTGGCCACCACGGGCGATTCGGGCGAGAGCAGTGGTACCGCCTGTCGCTGCATATTAGCGCCCATCAGGGCGCGGTTGGCATCATTGTGCTCCAGGAAGGGAATCAGCGCTGTGGCCACACTGACGATTTGCTTGGGGGAAACATCCATCAGGGCTATGTTATCCGCCGTTTCCAGCAGGTAGTGGCTGCCTCGCCTGGCCTCAATCCTTTCCTCCAGGAACTGGTTGTTTTCACCAAGGCGGGCATTTGCCTGCGCAATGGTAAATTCCTCTTCTTCATCGGCGGACAGGTACACAATTTCATCGGAAACAAAGGGTTCCACTTTGACTCTGGTATTCGAGAGTTTAGCCAGCCTGGAGGCAATCGCGGGAGTCACGATGGTATCTGCCTTGACCATTGTAGTTCGCTTGCTGTTGGCCACCCTCTCTCTGGCGACCTTGCCGACCAGTTGTTCATCGGTGCTGTTCAGTTCACGGATGACTTTACGATAGGGTGTCTCAATGAAACCGTACTCGTTGATTCGACTGTAAGTGGCCAGTGAGCCAATCAGTCCGATGTTCGGGCCTTCCGGTGTTTCGATGGGACAGATACGGCCGTAGTGGGAAAAATGGACATCGCGGACATCGAAGCCGGCGCGCTCGCGTGAGAGGCCACCGGGTCCCATTGCGGAAAGGCGGCGCTTATGTGTTATCTCGGCGAGCGGGTTGGTCTGGTCCATAAACTGGGAAAGCTGGGAGCTGCTGAAGAACTCCCTGACGGCGGCTACCACGGGGCGGATATTGACCAGGGCGCTGGGGGTAATGACCTCCGGGCCAATGATACTCATGCGCTCCCGGACCGCCTGGGCGAGGCGCAGCAGGCCAACGTGAAACTGGGTCTGTATCAGCTCGCCGACCGTGCGTATGCGCCGGTTGCCAAGGTGGTCGATATCATCGCCGTGGTCAGCACCGTTATTGACCAGAATGATGTGCCGGACAATCTCGACGATGTCGTCTCTGGTCAGGGCGCGCTGCTCCAGCTGCCCGAGCGTCTCTTCAAGCACGGAGTAGAGCTGGAGAAGTTCCTCCTGGTGGTCAAGCCTGCTGGCCAGTACCGCTTTGAGGTCTCTGAATATCCTGACCACCTCACGGTCGTTTCGCTCCCCAGCCTGACGCAGTCGGGAAACAAATTCCGCGGTTTCGAAAGGTAGCTCCTGAGTCTCAATAAGATTTGATATTTTTTCCGCGGCGATGCGGAACAGGCCGAGTCGCTTGTTGAGCTTATAGCGCCCGACCAGGCCCAGGTCGTACCGCAGCGAATCGAAAAACAGGTTCCGTATCAGCTTCCGGGCGTTCTCCAGGTTCGGTAGCTCTCCCGGCCTGACTTTGCGGTAAATATCGAGCAGAGCTTCCGCCTCATCCTTGATGAGCGAATCGCGCTCGATGGTTGTCGGAATATACTGGTGTTCGGGGTCGTTATCGTCGCTGGAGAAAAGGTTGAGCAGTTGCTCATCGCTGCCATACCCGATGGCACGGAGCAGGGTGGTGGCAGGGATTTTGCGCTTGCCATCTATCTTGGCGGATAGAACGTCACGGGTGCTGGTCTCGAACTCAAGCCAGGCCCCGCGGGTGGGGATGAGTTTGGCGAAGCAAAGCTCGCGACCCAGGGTGGCGTCTTCCTCAATGGTGAAGTAGACACCCGGAGAACGCAGGAGCTGGCTCACCACCACTCTTTCGGCACCGCTGGTGATGAAGGTGCCTTTAGCTGTCATCAGCGGTATGTCGCCCAGGAAAAGGTCCTGCTCTTTGATTTCCCCGGTCTCTTTAATCAGCAGCTGTACTCTGACGTAGAGGGGTGCCGAATACGTCAAATTGCGGTCGCGACACTCCGATTCGGAGCGGCCCTGACGCGGTTCGCGGAACTCGTAGCCGATGATGCTCAGTTCCAGCTTGCTGTGGGCCAGCGTCTTGATCGGCGAGATTTCACTGAGTAGGTGCTTGAGGCCATCTTCCTGGAAGCGTCGGAAGGAGTCTAACTGTACTTCAATGAGGTTGGGAACATCTAAAATCATGGGTAATTTGGCGTAAGATTTTCTGGGGACGGGATGATTAGTCTGCTCACTCACCGGTGAAATAGAAACCATACGTATACCTGCTCCTTAAAAAGACAAAAAATTCCTAATCTATTGCTTTAATAGCTGAGGCACGCAGTTATAATGCCTTTAATGAAAGGAAACATTATGATAGGGACAAACCCTTAGAGGCATAGTCAAAAGGTAATAATACCATTAATAAGAAAATTTGTCAATACCTGTGCAGGAGGGTTCTACTCGGTGGTGGTTGGTAAGAGAAAACAGTAGATTTAGCTTGTTGCGAAATGCTTAGTCTTGACAGATATGATATACTTTGTGATAACTAATACTATTATAGTACTAAAGTACTATTTACTAACTTGGCAAGTCAGACCATACTAATAATGTATCACGACGAGGGGTCATCTTATGGGTAGGAAGTCCCATAGGGTTACCTCTCAAGTTTTTTCTAGTTCATCTTTATAATCATCAATAAATGCAATCCTACCCCTAGAAGCACTCTTCAATAGCCAAGAGCATCCATCTTTACAGGGTGCAAATACCATTCTCAATTTATCCTGTAGCAATAGCCTTTTTACTAGATTATCAAAGTCACCGTCGCTTGTTATAAGCACGGCTTTATCATACAAAGAGAAATCAGACATAACTTGTAAGGTTAAAAAGGAATCGCAATCGCTTTTATATCTGATTATTTCAGGTGTAATTAGCCTGTTGCAATGTGGGCAACGTTCTTCTTCAGTTTTATATGGAGAGGGTTCTTTAAGTTTAACCGTATAATCATATGATTCAAGAGTTGTATGAATATCTTCAGTATCTTTGGTATTACCAATAAAATAGTAGGCGACACCGACATTCAATTTTTTCTTTAGATAATTCCTCAATTTTTGGTAGTCTAGTTTCCACTCTAAATATTGATAGGTGATATGCAAATTCGCACCATCAATAAAAGCGAAGTTATTATACCTGGGCATAGCGAATGAAATTATCTACCAAATAAGCCGAATTGTCAATATGAATTCATCCTCATTCAAATTGGCCCACTACCCAAAGCCTGTTTCTGCTCGGTGGTGGTTGCAAATTACTTACCTTCCCTCTCCTCCTCCTGCTATAATTAATCAGGACAAGAAAATGACCACGGCCAGACTGATAATAGCGGTTGTAAGCACTCTGGTGGAGGAGTTTGCCTTCTACGCCATATGGCGCTGGGCGTTGCCGGAGCTTGACATTTATGTGCCGGTTTGGGTGCTGGTGACGGTGATGGTAGCCTGGGCGGTGTTCGCCATCGTCAGTTTCATCTTCGTCACCAGCGTCCTGAGGCGGCGGGCGATAGTCGGCCTGCCCACGATGGTGGGGATGGGGGGCAAAGTGAGAAGCCCGCTGAACCCGGAAGGCCAGGTGATGATTAAAGGCGAGCGCTGGGGGGCGAAATCAATCGACGGCGATGTTGATATCGGGGAGGTGGTCGCGGTGGTGGGACAGGACGGGTTGCAGCTCATTGTCCGCCGGGTGGGGACCGGCAACCTGAAAGTGCCCGGTAACGGCGCTACACGTTGAACAGGAAGGTGATGACATCGCCATCCTGGACGACATACTCTTTCCCTTCCAGCTTGAGCAGTCCCTGTTTGCGCGCTTCGGGCAGACTGCCGCATTTGACCAGGTCGGCGAAGCTGATGACCTCGGCCCTGATGAAACCACGTTCCATGTCAGAGTGTATTTTGCCGGCGGCTTTCAACGCGCTGGTACCGTGAGGAATGGACCAGGCTCTTACTTCACCATGGGCGGTGGAAAAAAAGGAGACCAGCCCCAGCAGCTCGTAGGACTGCTTGATAACGCGGTCGAGCCCGGACTCGGTCAGTCCGAAATCGGCGCGAAATTCTGCGGCTGCCGTCTCATCCAGCTGGCCGAACTCCATTTCCAGCTTGCCGCAGAGGGCGATGACGCGGGATTTCTCCTGTGCCTGGCGGGAGTTCAGTTCCGCTTCAAGGTCGGCTGCCCTGGGCAGCTGTTCTTCTCCGATATTGGCCACGATGAGCAGTGGTTTGGCGGTGAGGAACTGGTAGCCGGCGAGCAGTCGAGCGTCGGCTGCGGCCAGCGATAATGACCGTATGGGTATGTCTTTTTCCAGTTCCGCCTTAAATCTCAGTATGGTCTCCTGCTCGTGGAGGATGGCCTGACGCTCCGGCGGCTTGGCTCCTTTCAGGGACTCCTCGATTCGTTCCAGCCTCCGTTCGATGATGGCCAGGTCGGAAAAGACGAGTTCCAGGTTCATGGTGGTGATGTCACGCTCGACGTCAAGGCTGCCCTCGGGGTGGGGTACGCTGTCATCGGAAAAAGCCCGGACCACGTTAATCAGCGCATCGGCATTGCTGAGATGGTTGAGCAGTTCGCCGCCAATTCCCTTGCCGGCTACCAGGCTTTTCAAAGAAGCACCGACGTCGATATAACGCACCTCGGCGGGGACCACGCGTTTGGGCTGCAGCGTGTCAGTCAGCGTCTTGAGGCGCGGCTCGGGGACTTTGGCCACGCCGATATGTGCGTCCATACCATCGCCGGCGAAGCCTCCGGTGTCGGCCTTACCTCCGATGAGGGCATTGAAGACGGTAGTTTTACCGCTTTTACCCGGCCCGATGATGCCGACGTCAATACTCATCAGTCCAACCGCATGTCAACAGTGGCAGTGTTGATTACTGCGGGCTCGTCTTTTTAATCACCTCTCTGGCCTGTTTCAGGGCGAGGTCCCGTTCCTTCGTCATCAGGCTCTCATTGGCGGCAATGTCCAGCAGGGCAAGCAAGGCATCATGGGTGGAAATAACTCCCAGCTGTTCTATGGCTTTTTTCCTGATGTCGGCCGGCAGTTTCATATCGGCGGCAATTTCGGCCAGCCTCTTCAGTTCATCAGATCTCTCCGACATTCGTGCACCTCTTAACTAAAGCAGTAGCAACCGGATATCGTTTAACTGATATAAAGTCTACTCTTTGCGGAACAATTTCTCAATAGGGGATTAGGTTATGGTAGAATCAGGGGACAAATATTGGTGGAGGGGCTGTCTTTTGCTCTACATTCTTTACGGAGAAGATGATTATTCCCGGCAGCGGGCGCTCGATGAAATAAAAAGCACCATTGGTGATGAAACCGCCCTGGCCACCAATACCACCGTGCTCGACGCACCGCAGGCAACCATCGACCATCTCAGGTCCGTGGCTGAGGCCATGCCCTTTCTCGCCGAGAAGCGACTGGTTATTGTTCAGGGTCTGCTGGAACGCTTTGAAGCCAGGGCGAAGTCCGGACGGCGTAAAAAGACCGCCAGCGTCTCAAATCGGCAGAGTGAACACCAGTCGCTGGCCGATTACCTGGTGACAATACCCGATAGCACCGTGGCGGTGCTGGTGGACGGCAAGATAAGCAATAAAAATCCTCTGCTGGGCGCACTCTCGGCAAAGGCGAAGGTGAAGTCATTTCCGCGGCTGCAAAAAGATAGATTAATTCAGTGGCTAAAAAATCGCGTTGCGGAGAGGGGTGGCAGCATATCCCTGTCGGCAATTGACCTGTTGACCAGTTACGTCGGCAGCAACCTCTGGGTGATGGCCAGTGAGATTGACAAGCTGGTCCTATTTACCGGGGGCAGGCAGATTGAGGCCGATGATGTGAGACAGGTGGTAAGCTACGTTCAGGAAGGCAGCGTCTTTAACCTGGTTGATGCCATTCTCGAGTTCAGGGGGGGTATGGGCGAAAAGCTGGCCGAGCAGCTGCTGCAAAGAGGAGCCTCGCCGGCCTATCTGCTGGTCATGCTGACCCGGCAGCTACGACTCGTTGTCCGCGTGAAAGAGCTTAAAAACCAGCGCCGGCCTGAGTCAGAAATAATGGGTCGACTTGAGATGACTTCACCGTTCATACTGCGGCGGACACTGGAGCAGGCCAGCCGGTATACGCTGGCACGGCTGAAAGAGGTATATCACCGGCTTCTGGAGACCGACCTGGCTATAAAGACGGGCAAATATAACGCCGGGCTTGCCATGAATATATTAATCGCTGAACTGTGCCAGGGAGCAAAGGCTCAGGCAGCGTAGCCTCCGTTTGACAGCTACGGCGTCTTACGCCTAAAATCAAGTAATCAACCGTTCGTTCGGTTTTTGCGTCAGGAGTTATCGATGACCAGCGATGAGTTAAGAGATGCGTATTTGAAATTTTTCGCTGAGAAAGGGCATGATATCGTCCCCAGCGCCTCTCTCATTCCGCATGGCGACCCCACCCTTCTCTTCACCAGTGCCGGCATGGTGCAGTTCAAAGACTACTATCTGGGCAAAGCTATGCCGTCCAACCCCCGCCTTGCCTCGTGTCAGAAGTGTTTCCGCATGACCGATATAGAATCGGTCGGTGATGCCAGCCACCTCACCTTTTTCGAAATGCTGGGCAACTTCAGCATCGGCGATTACTTCAAGAAAGAGTCTATTGCCTGGGCATGGGAGTTCGTCACCGAACGACTGAAACTGCCCCCGGAGCGGCTCTGGGCCACGATATATCTTGATGACGACGAATCTTTACAGTACTGGAAGGACATTGGCGTACCTGAAAATAGAATCCTGAGATTCGGTGAAAAGGACAACTTCTGGGGTCCGGCGGGCGACACGGGGCCTTGTGGACCTTGCAGCGAGCTGCACTACGACTTCGGTGAGGATGTTGGCTGCGGTAAGCCTGACTGCAAGCCGAACTGTGAGTGCGGTCGCTTTTCTGAGATATGGAACTTGGTCTTTACCCAGTACAACCAGGACGAGAAAGGAAACCGGACGCCGCTGCCCAAGCCCAATATTGACACCGGCATGGGGCTGGAAAGAACGGTGGCGGCGGTCACCGGCAAGACTTCGGTTTATGAGACCGAGCT
>JABMRL010000106.1 GCA_013202615.1 Dehalococcoidia bacterium | reverse complement strand
TCGGAAGCGGCCGAAGGGAACATGCCGGGGCCCTATGACTGGGTGGACAGGCTCGGTCTGGACAAGGAAGAGATAATTCCCATGGGCCGATTGTGCAAGCTTGACTTCATGAAGATCATCAATCGTCTGAAGGACAAACCCGATGGCAAGTACATTGAAGTGACGGCCATCACCCCCACCCCGCTGGGCGAGGGCAAAAGTACCACTTCGTGCGGACTCATGGAAGGTATGGGTAAGAGGGGGCTGGATGTTGGGGGTTGTCTGCGTCAGCCTTCTGGTGGCCCTACCATGAACATTAAGGGCACTGCCGCCGGAGGTGGCAACGCTCTGCTGATTCCCATGACTGAATTCTCCATGGGTCTCACCGGCGACATCAATGACATCATCAACGCTCACAACCTGGCCATGGTGGCTCTCACCGCCAGGATGCAGCATGAGCGCAACTACGATGACGAGCAATTGGCCCGACTCACAGGAATACGCCGCCTTGATGTCGACCCGACCAGGGTCGAGATGGGCTGGGTAATGGACTTCTGCGCTCAGAGTCTGCGGAACATCGTAATAGGCCTTGGCGGCCGCATGGATGGCTTCACCATGCAATCGAAGTTCGGCATCGCGGTGGGGTCCGAGCTTATGGCCATGCTCTCTATAGTCAGGGACTTGAAGGACCTGCGGGAGAGGATGGACAAGATCACGGTAGCCTTCGACAAGAAAGGCAAACCTGTCACAACTGGCGACCTGGAGGCTGGCGGCGCTATGACTGCCTGGATGCGGAACACCATCAATCCCACCATGTGTTGCACCGTAGAATACCAGCCCTGCATGGTACACGCCGGTCCCTTTGCCAATATCGCCGTGGGACAGTCTTCCATTATTGCCGACCGCCTCGGCCTTAAAATGTTCGATTATCATGTTACTGAGAGTGGTTTTGCCGCCGATATTGGTTTTGAGAAATTCTGGAATGTAAAGTGCCGCTACAGCGGACTCAAACCGCACGTATCCGTGCTCACCACCACCATCCGCGCGCTGAAGATGCACGGCGGCGGCCCCAAGGTAGTGGCCGGGCTTCCCCTTCCGGACGAATACGCCAGGGAAAACGTGTCGCTCGTGGAGAAAGGGCTGCCCAATATGCTGCACCTCATCGGCGTCATCCGCAAGTCCGGCATCAACCCGGTGGTCTGCATCAACTCTTTCCAAACCGACACCAAGGAAGAGGTAGCCGTGGTGAAGAAAGCCGCCGAGGATGCCGGGGCACGCTGCGCCGTCTCCTCACACTGGGCAAACGGCGGTGACGGCGCTCTGGAGCTTGCCGACGCTGTAATAGATGCCTGCGAGGAACAGAATGACTTCCAGTTCCTCTATCCCATGGAAATGAAGCTGAGGGAGCGTGTGGAAAACATCGCCAAGGTGGTCTACGGTGCCGCCGGCGTTTCCTGGACACCGGATGCCGAGGCAAAGGCCAAGCAATTTGAGTCCGATA
Organism: Dehalococcoidia bacterium; assembly: GCA_013202615.1. Classification (GTDB taxonomy): domain Bacteria; phylum Chloroflexota; class Dehalococcoidia; order Dehalococcoidales; family RBG-16-60-22; genus E44-bin89. The sequence continues at coordinate 6,417 of JABMRL010000106.1, read as the reverse complement.
CCAAATTTGACGAATATGCCACGATGATGGTGAAGACACATCTGTCCCTCACCCATGAGCCAGCGCTGAAGGGAGTCCCCAAGGACTGGGTACTGCCCATCCGCGACATTCTTATTTACTCGGGAGCCAAATTCCTCTGCCCCTGCGCGGGCACCATCAGCCTGATGCCCGGCACCAGCTCCAACCCGGCCTTCCGCAGGGTTGATGTCGACGTCAATACGGGCAAGGTTCAGGGACTCTTTTAAATAATTAACTATAATAATGTAGATGACCAAGACAGCTGGAAAGAACAAATTTAAGGTCCACTTCAACCCGGACAATGTAGAAATTGTGGTGGACCAGGGAGAGAACCTCCTGCAGGCAGCCATTGCCGCCGGGGTGCGCATTTACGCTTCCTGCGGCGGTGCGGGCACCTGCGGGACGTGCAAAGTACAGATTGAAAAAGGCGACGTAGAGACCGCCCGAACTGACAAAATCACCGACGAGGAGTTCAGCAAAGGAATCAGGCAGGCCTGCCAGACGCGGGTTCTCTCCGATTTATCCGTATACATTCCGGTCGAGTCAAGGCTGGAAAAAGCGGTCCTGGCCCAGGAGCAAAAGCGGGTTTCTGAAATCATCGCCACCGGCTGGCGGTTTGTGCCCCCTTTGAGCAAGTATTTCGTGGAGCTGCCGCCGCCCACGCTGGATGACAACACCAGCGACCTTTCCCGGCTGCTCAGGGGTCTCAGGCAGCGTTACCATCTGAGCAACCTGTCCATTGAGTTCAACGTGGTGCAAAAGCTGGCCAATACCCTGCGTGACGGAAAGTGGAAAGCCACGGTAACGACGCTGGTTACAGCGGCAAAACCGAGGGCCGGAGACAGACGCCAGCCGAGAGTGATAGATATCGAGCCCGGCGACACGAGAGATAAACACTACTCGCTGGCCTTTGACATCGGCACCACCACCGTCTACGGACAGCTGCTTGATTTAAACCGCGGCCGGGTTGTCGCCGAGAGCATGGCCTACAACGGGCAGATAAGCTACGGGGAAGACGTCATCACCCGAATCGCCTACTGCCAGAAACCGGGTGGCCTGAAGAAGCTGCAGCAAACAATTGTCGCCACCATTAATGGCATCATCGGGGAACTGCAGGCCCGGAGCAAGGTTGACGCAGGACGCATCAGCCATATCATGGCTGCCGGCAATACCGTCATGACCCAGATACTGCTCGGCCTCAACCCCCAGCACATCAGGTTAACGCCCTACACGCCCGTGGCCAACTTTTTCCCCGCCGTTCCGGCAAGCTCGCTGGGGATAGAAGTCGGCGACCACGCTTATCTCTTCACCTTCCCGGCGGTGGCCAGCTACGTGGGCGGAGACATCGTCTCCGGCATCGTCGGTTCCGGCGTGCACCAGAGAAAGGCGTTGACCTTCTTCATGGACATCGGCACCAATGGAGAAATCGTCATTGGCAACTCAGACTGGATGGTCACCGCCTCGTGCTCCGCCGGTCCCGCATTTGAAGGCGGCGGTATCAAGCACGGCATCATTGCCGCCGAGGGCGCCATAGAAGATGTTAAAATCAATCGTTCCGACTTCGAACCGGAAATCGGCACCATCGGCAACGCCAAGCCGAAAGGCATCTGCGGCTCGGGCCTGATAAATACGGTCGCCGAGCTGCTTGAAAACGGCGTCATCGGGCAGAACGGCAAATACAACCGTGACCTGCCTACCAAGCGGGTCAGACCGGGCACCGATGGCTACGAGTATGTTCTGGCCCGGGCATCAGAGACGCAGACCGGCAGTGATATCGTGATTACCGAGGTGGATATTGATAATCTGATGCGTGCCAAGGCCGCTATGTATGCCGGCTGCCAGACGTTGTGTAAAAGCGTGGGCTCCGGCGGCTGTGACTTCGAACAGGTGATAATCGCCGGCGCCTTCGGCAGCAACATAGATATTAGAAGGGCCATCACCATCGGTTTGCTGCCGGAAATGCCGGAGGACAAGTTTATATTTATCGGCAACGGTTCGTTGCTGGGCGCCAGGCTGACATCTTTCTCCACGGACCTGCTTGACGATGCCCGCAGAGTGGCCCAGATGATGACCAATTTAGAGCTGAGCGAGAACGTGGAATTTATGAACAATTACGTGGCCGCGCTTTTCCTGCCGCACACAAACGCCGAGGAATTTCCCGGGGTAAGCAAAAGACTGGCCGGCGGGTCGAATAACAACCAGAAAGAGAGGATTAAAGTTTGAGCTATAATATTGCGGTTGCCGGTAAAGGCGGCAGTGGCAAGACCACCGTAGCCAGCCTGGTAGTCCGCTACCTTAAAAAGAATGTCCTGGAGCCGATTCTGGCCGTGGATGCCGACGCCAATGCTAATTTGGGTGAGAGCCTGGGCCTGAACGTCAGGCAGACCATCGGCGCCATCATTGCCACCTTTAATGAAGAGAAAATCAATATCCCGCCGGGTATGACCAAGGAAGCGTACCTGGAAATCAAGCTCAATGGCGCTATGGTCGAGAGTAAAGGGCTCGACCTGGTGACGATGGGCAGGGGTGAAGGTCCAGACTGCTACTGCTACCCCAACCTGCTGCTGCGCAAATTCATGGACAGCATGACCGGCAACTACCGGTACATCGTTATGGATAACGAAGCGGGGATGGAGCACCTGAGCCGCCGCACCACACAGAACATCGATGAGCTGCTCCTCGTTTCCAACCACTCGGTGAAAGGCATCCGCACCATCGCCCGCCTAAAAGAACTCATTGCTGAACTCAAACTGGTGGTGAAAAGGCAGTCGGTGATTATAAATATGGTGCCTGACAGTATAGACCCGCACGTAGAAGAGGAACTGGCCAGACTGGGAATTGAACCAGCCGCCATTATCCCCCTGGACAACGCCGTGGGTGAATCTGACATGGCGATGAAACCCCTCCTCGACCTGCCCGAATGCAGGGCGACGAATGCGGTTGACACCCTGATGGCCAAACTGCTGCAGAATGAAGCCGAGGCGACAATAACGCAATAGAGGAGTAGCCAATGACAGCCAAGATTATCAGCGGGACGGAAGTAGCCAAGGAAATCCGCGAGGAGCTGAGACAGGAGATTGCCGGGCTCAAAGAAAAGCACAACCTGGTACCGGGCCTGGCTACCGTGCTGGTCGGTGCCGACCCTGCCTCACAATCCTATGTGGGGGGAAAGGAAAAAACCTCAATTGAACTCGGCATCTACTCGGAACGCCACGACCTGCCGGAGGAGACCACTCAGGATGAATTACTGGCGCTCGTTGACCGTCTGAACAAAGACCCCAAGATACACGGCATCCTGGTGCAGCTCCCCCTCCCCAAACACCTCAATGAAACGGAAGTCCTCTTCGCCATAAATCCCCAAAAGGACGTGGATGGATTTCATCCGGTAAATGTGGGGAAATTAATGATAGGGGAACCCGACTACTTACCCTGCACTCCCCACGGCATCCAGCAACTCTTAATCAGGACTGGAGTGCAGGTGGAAGGTGCCGAGGTTGTCGTCGTTGGCAGAAGTAATATCGTCGGCAAGCCGATTGTCAATATCCTGCTGCAGAAAAGAGCGGGGGCCAATGCCACCGTCACCATCTGCCATACCGGTACCCGAGATATTTCCTTTCACACCCGCAGGGCTGATATACTGATAGTAGCCGCCGGCCGACCCAAAGCCGTTACCGCCGATATGGTCAAGGAAGGAGCGGTGGTAATTGACGTCGGTGTGAACCAGGTCGGTACAACGGCAGAGGGCAAGCGTATTCTGGTTGGCGACGTTGACTTTGAGGGTGTAAAAGAGAAGGCCAGCGCCATCACGCCGGTACCCGGCGGCGTCGGGCCGATGACCATAACCATGCTTATGGTGAACACGGTAAAAGCAGCCAGGCTGGCCGCAGGCCTGGCTTAGAAGGAGGCAATTATGGAAGAATATAAAATTAAGGAAGTGAGTGCCCCCAATCGCGACAAAGTGGAAGTGCTCGGGGAAACCTATGAAAAAGGAAAGCCCGAGGGTGAGGAGATGGGGAGGTGGCGGCAGAAGCTGGAAGAGCGCTCGGAAAAACTAAAATATCTGAGCACTGCGGAACGTTACTGGTACGGAGAAGAATGGTTCGGCAGCGAAAAGAGAAAGACTCCGGCTTAGGAAAAGGAGACAGAAATGGCATTTGAGATTCCAAAAACCACCTACAGCGGTAAGATTAAAGAAATCAAGCTGGGCAAGGGTGATAAAGCCGTCATCGTTGGCGGAGAGAGTTGCTACCCGTTTTATCTCTTTGAAGGCGATATGCCGCGCCTGCCCAGAATCGCTATGGAGGTCTATGACTCAGCTCCCGAGGAATGGCCAGAAGCAGCTCTGGAGCCTTTCGCCGGCGTCACCGACGACCCGGCCGCGTGGGCTAAAAAGTGCATCGACGATTACGGGGCAGAGATGATATGTTTACGTCTGGTCAGCACCGACCCCAATGGCCTCGACCGCGGTGCCGATGAGGCGACCGAAGTCGTAAAGAAAGTCGCTGACGCCATTGATGTGCCGCTTATCGTCTGGGGCACCGCCAACCATGATAAAGACGTTGAAGTTTTCCGCAAGATTTCCGAAGTCTGTCACGGGAAAAATCTGATAATCGGCCCGGTTGAAGAGGGCGACCACAAGCAGCTCGGCGCTGCCGCCATTGGTTACCAGCATACCGTGGTGTCTTCATCGCCGATTGATATCAACCTGGCCAAACAGCTCAATATTCTGCTGGGCACCCTCGGGGTCCCCGACGAGCTGATTGTCATGGACCCCACGGTCAGTGGTATCGGCTACGGCATTGAGTACGCGTATTCCGTCATGGAACGGATGAGAATGGCCGCGCTGACCCAGCAGGATGACAAGCTCCAGTTTCCCATTATCTGCAATATCGCCAGCGAGGTCTGGAAGATAAAGGAAGCCAAAGCATCGGACGACAATGACTCCAAGATGGGGGACGATAAAAAGAGAGGCATCTTGTTTGAGGCCATGTCTGCCATGTGTTTGCTTCTGGCAGGTGGTGACGTTTTGATTATGAGACACCCCGAGTCAATCAAACTTGTCAATGAAATGATAGCTGAATTGACCGCCGGCTAAGATAAAATCAAGGATTGTGAGGAGAGTATAATGGCTGAAGAAGTGGAAAAGACCAAAAAAAGTATCGATAAAGCCAGTCTTGAGCTAATTGATAAAGCCCGCGTCGACCAGGTTAATCTTGCTTTTGATAGGGCCGCGCAGATGAAGCCCTGTCCCATCGGCGCCGTGGGCAGTTGCTGTAAAAACTGCGGCATGGGACCCTGCCGGGTGCCGTTACCCAAAGGCAAAGATGAAACACCCGAAGAAAAGCAGAAGCGGCGGGGCATCTGCGGGGCTACCAGTGAAACTATCGCCGCCCGTAATTTCATCCGGATGGTAGCCGGCGGGGCGGCGGCCCACTCCGACCATGGGCGAGGGGTGGCTGAGCTCTTCTTGGCGGTCGCCAAGGGAGAAGCCCCTGGCTATCTCATCAGAGATGAGCAGAAACTGCTGGCACTGGCCCTGGAATGGGGCATTGAGATTGGAGACCGCAGTAACAATGAAATAGCCGTCGACATCGGTGAGAAAGCGCTGGCTGAGTTCGGAAGGCAGGAAGGTGAAGTCCTGTTCCTGAAGAGAGCGCCGCTGAAGCGCCAGGAACTGTGGCGACAGCAGGGAGTTGCTCCCCGGGGTATCGATAGAGAAATCGTGGAGATAATGCACCGCACTCACATTGGGGTTGACCAGGACTACCAAAACCTGCTGAAACAGGGGGTCAGGTCATCCATCGCTGACGGCTGGGGTGGCAGCATGATTGCCACCGAGCTGCAGGATATCCTCTTCGGCACCCCGTCTCCCGTTCTGAGTCAGGTAAACCTTGGGGTGTTCAAGGAAGATGAGGTAAACCTGGTCATTCACGGGCACGAACCGCTGCTCTCCGAGATGATTGTCGCCGCCGCTCAAGAGCCGGAAACAGTAGAGCTGGCCAAGTCCAAAGGCGCCAAAGGAATCAATCTGGCCGGCATGTGCTGTACGGCCAACGAGATATTGATGCGTCACGGAGTGCCTCTGGCGGGCAACTTCCTGCAACAAGAGCTGGCACTGGTTACCGGAGCGGTGGATGCCATGGTGGTGGATGTCCAGTGTATTATGGAATCCCTGCCTGACATTGCCCAGTGCTACCATACCAAGATTATCACCACCTCGCCCAAAGCCAAGATTAGCGGCGCGATGCACATTGAGTTTGACGAGCATAACGCTATGAAAGGAGCCAGGGAGGTGGTTAAGACAGCGATTGAGAACTTCCCCAAGCGAGGCAAGAACATCCGCATTCCCGAAGAGAAATGCGACCTTATTGCCGGGTTCAGCCATGAAACCATTAACTA
>JABMRL010000105.1 GCA_013202615.1 Dehalococcoidia bacterium | reverse complement strand
CTGGGTAGCCGGCTGGCGCATTGACGAACGGGTGAAGGTAACCGAAAACACGAAACAGGTTCTGCGTTTAGAATTCATCAGGATTTGAGTTCCTGCCACAGAATATCAAATCGGCCATTTTTCAGGGGGTAAGGTAGAGAGATAATCACTTTTTTACTTGGGTTTTACTCCCTGAACCTTGATGCTGGCAACCGAATTCTCAGTCTCTTTTATCTTGTCTTCCGTTAAATTCAGCTCCTTGACGATTACCTGCACCATCGGGTCATTGGACACGCAGTCAATCGGGAAAATGGCCTCATCCAGCACGTTCACCTCTTGAAAACCCGACTTCTTTATCGTATCCAGGTATTCATCTTTCATCAAAGCGCCGGAAATGCAGCCCACATATGCCGCTACGGAATTTCTGATGAAATCAGGAAGCTCTTTCAGTAAAACAATGTCCGATACCATCAGCCGGCCACCCGGTTTAAGCACGCGGAACGCCTCACCAAAAACCCTCTCTTTATCCGGCGAGAGATTAATCACGCAGTTTGAGATGATAACATCGACGGAGTTATCCGCCGCCGGCAGGCTTTCTATTTCACCCAGTCGAAATTCAACGTTCCGGTAGCCGCCCTTTTCCGCATTTTCCCTGGCTTTTTCAATCATCTCCGGCGTCATATCGACACCGATGACTTTCCCGTGTTCCCCAACCTTATTGGCCGCCAGGAAACAGTCGAAGCCGGCACCCGCGCCGAGGTCCAGAACCGTTTCTCCTTCGACCAGAGATGCCAGAGCAATCGGGTTACCGCAGCCGAGTCCCAGATTGGCACCCTCCGGTACCGAGTCCATTTCATCCTCCGCATAGCCCACGGATTTACTGACGGATCTTACCGTACTGCCGCCTCCGCAGCAAGATTTTGCCGGGGTACAGCAGGAACTCCCGGTTTTAGCCCTCTCGGCGTAGCCTTCCCTGACCATTTTCTTTATTTCTGTTTCTTTCATTTCAAACTCCTCACGATTACTCAACGATGTCTTTCACCATTGGCCCGAGCGTGCCTTTTATGCTCTCGTTAAAATAGTCCGCCTTCACCAGGAAAATGCAGCACACTTTCCCGCCCGACTCTTTGCTTATCACCATAAATTTATCGCCCGCTTCTATTGCCGCTTTCTTCCTCACTTCTTTCGGAAGCACTATCTGCCCCCTGGCGTCGATGGTGACCAGCGCATCCACCTGACACTGGCAACCAGACATATCTTTCGTCATGGCTACACCTCAAAAAAACCTTTATCATATATAACTGATAATTCAGTATATACTGATTTTTCCGTTTTGTCAATATCAGCTAAACGGGATTGAGGGAATATAAAGAAGTGTGAAGTCGTTCGAGAAACAGGCAATGCGCGTCTTCTCTGTCCCTAGTGTCGGAAATGCCTTTCGCCGGTGAATACCATGGCGATATCGTGCTTGTCTGCCGCCTTGATGGAGTCCTCATCCCTGATTGAGCCGCCGGGCTGGATGATGGCGGTGACGCCGCCCTCCGCCGCCGCTTCCACCACATCGGGGAAGGGGAACATGGCGTCAGAGGCGAGCACACTGCCCTTTGTCTTATCCCCTGCCTTCTCCCCGGCTAGCTGGGCGCTGACGATTCGACTCGGCTGCCCGGCGCCCATGCCAACGAGCGTTTTGTCCCTGGCCAGCACAATGGCGTTGGATTTCACATGCTTGACCGCGCGCCAGGCAAAAAGCAGGTCGCCTGCTTCGGCTTCGGTTGGCGCACGCCTGGTTACTGTCTTGAGGCTGACGTTGTCCTCGGCCAGAGAGTCCGAACCCTGGACGAGGAAACCTCCCCGCACGCGCCGGATATCCAGATAGCCTTCGTGAGAAACGCCGTAAGACGGCGGCAGCGCTGCCTTCAGGATTCTCAGGTCCTTTTTACGCTTCAGAACTTCCAGCGCTTTCGCCTCGTATTCCGGCGCAATGACGATTTCGTAAAAGGTCGGGCTTATTTCCTCCGCCGTAGCCAGGTCAATGGCTCTGTTTATGGCGACAATGCCTCCGAAAGCGGCCACGGGGTCGCCGCTGAGTGCCCGCCGATATGCTTCGGCGAGGTTATCATGGCTGGCCAGCCCGCAGGGGTTGGTGTGCTTGATGATGGCCACGGTGGGCGCGGCAAAGTCAACGACCGCCCCCCAGGCGGCATCGGCATCCAGAATATTATTATAGGACAGTTCCTTGCCGTGAAGCTGCTCCGCCCGGGTGATGCCGGTATCACGGCTCCCCCCGACGACCTGCTCGGCATAGAAGGCCGCCATCTGGTGCGGGTTCTCTCCGTAGCGCAGCCCGTAGCGCTTCTTCATGGCGATGGTCATATCATCGGGGAAGCCTTCTTCACCCTGCCTCAGGTACTGGGCAATGGCGGTATCATACATGGCAACGTGCTGAAATGCTTTTTGTGCCAGTCTTTTGCGTTCTTCCAGAGGCAGAGCGCCCTTGCCGAGCTTTTCCAGTATTATGTTATAGTCCGCCGGGTCAACGACGACGATGACGCCGGGGAAGTTCTTGGCCGCCGCCCTTATCATGGTCGGCCCGCCGATATCAATGTTTTCCAGCGCCTCTTCCAGGGCAACTCCCTCTTTGGCCACTGTCTGCACAAACGGGTACAGGTTGACCGCCACCAGGTCGACAGGTTCGATTTTGTTTTTTGCAAGTTCGTCCATATGTGCCGGTATATCCCGCCTGGCGAGCAGGCCGCCGTGCACCATCGGGTGCAGCGTTTTCACCCGGCCGTCAAGAATCTCAGGAAACCCGGTTATCTCGGATATGCTCTTCACCGGCACACCGGCTTCCGTCATCGACTTCCTGGTGCCGCCGGTGCTGAATATTTCAAAGCCCAATTGGGCTAAACCCCTGGCGAAATCAGTAACACCGGTCTTATCCGAGACGCTGATAATAGCTCGCATCAATAATCCTCCAGTATATTTAGCTTTTATTAGTCTACTAGGCTTCCTATAAAATAACAGGAAATACCTCCTGCAATCCCACCCCAAAAAGCCTGCGTATAAGATAGAGCACGAATTTCTATTTCTTGTCTTTTTTGAGACAAAGGCCATGTAATAAAGAAAATTATACCAACAACAATCGCTGCAATAAGCTGAACTCCTGCAAAATATCCAGAAATTAATCCAATTATTGAACCACAAATTGCCAGTAATACAGCAGGAAGTATAAAGGCCAAAAGTGGAGATAGAATTGTAAATCGCGCTATATCAAACAAAATCATTACAACAAACAATATAAAAGTTACGGGAAGCGCTAAAATTTTCCTAAGCATTACTTTCTGCCCTCTTTATTCTTTCACCCCGGCCAGCTTCCTCTGCACCTTCTCGCCGGTCAACTCTCTAATGGCATCGCCGGCAATCCAGCGGGCGCTTTTGGAGTCGATTTGTTTAATCTCTCCGGCAGTCCTTATCGCCATTTCATTTAGATTCATATTGCGCTTGCCGATCTGTCGCAATGCCCAGTTGACCGCTTTTTTCACGAAATTTCTCTCGTCTACAGCCTCTCTTTTGATTATCGGCAGAAATCCGGCCATAGTTTTATCAGATGCCTTTTTATCATGAACGGACAGCGCTGCCATCAGGGCAAAGCCGGCCCGTTTGACGAATTCTTCCTCTCTTTCACTCCACTCCCTAGCCTTCTGGTAAGCTGCCGCAGTCCGGTCAAAAAGATGGCCACAGCAAACATCGCAGACGTCCCAGGAATCAAAGCCCTTCACCCAGTTCTCCATCTGTTCCCCGGTAACCATATCCGGTCGGTCAATCAGGCAGGCAAGCAACCTCGCCTCATGGATGCCGGATTCCCAGAGCTCCAGCGCCAGCTCATGGTCTTTGCCTATTTCTTTGACCATTTTTCGCAGTGTGAGAACAGATATCCCGTAAGCGCTGGTAACATTGATGCCGAACCTCGCCATGCCCGCCGTATTTTCAGGGCTGGCCATTGACTTTATTTTTTGGATAATCTCGTTGTACTGCATTACTCTCTGCTCTCACCGCTCAGGTTCACTTAATGAGAACCCGGTCCGAACCTTCCTGCTTCACCACCTCACCAATCACTTTTGCTTCCGGTAATTTCCCGATAAGTCCCGAAACATCATCGGGCGCGCAGACTATTGCCATGCCAACGCCCATATTGAACACGCGGTACATCTCAGCCGCGTCAACGTTTCCCCTGTCCTGAATCAGCTTAAATACCGGGGGCACCGTCCATGACTCTTTGTTCAGGCGGACGCCCAGGCCCTCCGGCAGCACACGGGGTATGTTGTCAACCAGGCCGCCACCGGTGATGTGCGCTATCCCCTTAATCTGAGGCAACAATGGTTTCAACTGATGATAATAGCAGCGGTGCGGCTCGAGGAGCCCTTCGCCCAGTGTCCTTCCCAGCTCTGAGAAATGCTTCTTGAAATCGCCAGCATCGAATACTTTGCGCACCAGGGAATAGCCATTGGTATGCAGTCCGCTGGATGGCAGGCCAATAACCGCATCGCCGGCTTTTATGGTTATGCCCCTGATGATTTTCTCTTTCTCCACCACCCCGATAATGAAGCCGGCAAGGTCATAGTCCTCACCGGAATAAAGCCCCGGCATCTCGGCGGTCTCTCCGCCGATGAGCGCACAGCCGACCTCCCGACAGGCCCTTGCCAGTCCAGTAGCAATCGCTGCCACCTGCTCCGGCGCCAGTTTGCCCATGGCAATGTAATCCAGAAAGAACAGGGGCTCCGCCCCGCTGGTGAGGATGTCGTTGACACAGTGATTCACCAGGTCAATGCCTATGGTATCGTGTTTGCCCATAGCGGCGGCTATCTTCAGCTTGGTGCCGACGCCATCCACGCTGGAAACCAGAACGGGCTGCTCATACCCCTTGAATTCGAAAAGACCGCCAAAGAAGCCGATGCCGCTCAATACTTCCGGGCGGTGGGTGGTTTTTGCCTGTTCCCCGATTAGCGCCTTGGCTCTGGCAGCAGCATCAATATCAACCCCCGCGGCGGCATATGTGTGTCTGGTTTTTTTACTGGTCATAGACAACACCTGATTCAATCATTCGGTGCGTCAAATATATCAATGTCACAGTCCCAGCGCAGATTACAGCAAAAGCGTTTTGCCTTAATAACTTCAATATATCTCGACAACTGTTAAGTCGCCAGGCCCATCCCGGCATATATCGCCTTGAAATCGAGGTTCGCCTGCATGACTTCGGCCAGTTTGTTTAACTTTTTATCCTGATGAAACCTGGTGCTTTCCAGCAGGGCCTCGATATGCTTTATGACCGTGTCTGTGTCATTCTGAGTCATAATGACGGGGATGTTTTTTTCTTCCGCCTTGAAACGGACATAGTCAATTGGCTCCCCACCACCGCTGATAACAAGGCACCTGGTCGCTGTTTCCAGCGCCGCCATCTGCATGTCCGGACGGTCGTGCCTGACCACCACCGCTTTGTTGGATTTGCGTCCGAAATAGTCCAGCCCGGAATCAACGCACATCGCCCCGGTCATAACACTTTCCACCAGCGCCATCGATTTTTCTCCGTTATTCAGCATCTCCCCTTTTATCTGCTCGGCCAGCTCGCCCACCGTAAACGCCAGCAGTGCCCTCTCCTCGGGCAGGACACCGAGTATGCGCATTTCTGCCCCGCTGAGCCGAGAGGTTAATTCCTCGCAGGTGCGTTTCAGTTCCCGCTGCGGCACCTTGTTTAAGATGAAGCCAAGCAGGTTTTCGCCGAAGCCAAGATAGCTGGCAGCGTACTGCGGCGCCGATTGCCCACCCGCATAGTTCTCCACAACGATTACCCTGGCTTTTAAAGCCTCGGCGATTTCATATGCTGCTTTACTGTCGGCATCGTCCGGCGTTGGCCCGCAGTATCCTTCAATAATGACCAAATCCTTGTTCTGAGAGACTTCGATGTAAGCCTGCCTGACCTTATCCGCCAGTGGCTTCCCCCCCGCTAATGACGGGCTTAACAGGCCGACTTCCTCCGTTAAGTTCAAAGCCTGCCTGGTAAAATCAGCATCTCCTGCCGGGCTGTCCGACGGTTTTTCACCGACCGAAGGCCTGAGATAACCGACCTTCTTTCCTTCGTCCAGCAACTTCTGGCCAAGGCCAACGGCAACGGTGGTTTTGCCCGCTGCCTCCTGCGCCGATACTATGAGTAAAGCAACCATATAGCGTGCCTCCCGCTTTTTATATTCACAACCGAAACATGCCTTTTCATTATAATTGCTTATCCCTCTTTCGTAAAGAGAAAAGCGGTGGCAGCGCTTTCCGGCTGTGTCCCCGGGATATATATTTGACGTTGCTGGAGTGATATAATGAGGTTAATTAACGAGCGAGGTACGAGTCATGCCCGAGGCAATGCTCTACCAGAAGCTTCCCGATTCAAGGGTGCAATGCAATATCTGCCAGTGGCGCTGTACTATTAACCCAGAAAAGTTCGGCGTCTGCCGCATGTACCAGAATCGACACGGCGTTTTATATAACCTGAACTACGCCAAAGCTTCATCGGTGGCGGCCGACCCGATAGAGAAAAAACCCCTTTTCCACTTTTACCCCGGCTCACTCGCTTTCTCCATCGGGGGGTGGGGATGCAACTTCCACTGCCAGCACTGCCAGAACTGGGAAATTTCCTGCCCG
>JABMRL010000104.1 GCA_013202615.1 Dehalococcoidia bacterium | reverse complement strand
CTTCGGCCGACCCGACTCACTGACACCGCAGGTGGTCAAAGAACTGGTGGACAAGGGAAGAGAGGGCGAGGTAGCCCTGATTATCGATAATATGCAGAGCGGGCAGGATGCCGGCGCCGGCATTGCCGAGGAGCTTGACAGCGCCAGAGTTATCCTTTCCAACTTCCCTGGCGGCTACGATAATACCGAAACCTGGGAGAAGGCAATTGAATATAACGTGGCGCTTCTGCTGGCAGCGATAGGCCGGTAAAGCGTACTGAGTTTGGTGTGGTATGAACGAAGCGATTATTGATATCGAAAAAGCGGTCGTTTCCTACCGGGAAGATGTGGCCCTGCGGGACGTATCGCTCAAAGTAAAGGCTGGAGAATTCGTCGGTGTCATCGGTCCCAATGGTTCCGGCAAAACAACGCTGCTGACGGTGGTCAACGGACTGGGCAGGCTGCTCAGCGGACGGGTAAAAGTGCTGGGACACCAGCTTGCTCCCGGTAATGGCCATTCATTGAGAAAGAGGGTCGGCTATGTGGCCCAGGTGCAGGACATAGACCCGCGCATGCCGATGAACGTGCGCGAGGTAGCGATGATAGGTCGCTACGGGCTGCTGGGTCTGCTGGGCAGACCGGGGAGGCATGACTGGGAGGTGGTGGACGAGATGCTGGAGCTCGTTGGCATGAGTCACCTTGCCCGAAGGCCCATCGGCCATCTTTCCGGCGGTGAGCAGCAGCGCGTGTCCGTTGCCCGCTGTCTGGCTCAGGAGCCGGAGATATTCCTGCTTGATGAGCCCACCGCTTCGCTGGACTGGAAGGCGCAGGCCGATATCCTGGAACTGGTGAAGGAAATCCATAAGACCAGAAACCTCACCACCCTTTTTGTTACCCACGACCTGAGCTGTTTACCCGTTGCCTGTGACCGTGTCGTTCTGATGAAGGAGGGGCGAATCTGGGGAGAAGGTGCCCCGCTGGAACTGCTCAGCCATGAAAATCTCGGCCAGCTTTATGATATGCCGGTCTCCGAGGTGAAAAAGCGGCGGACGGAAAATATTCTGGTATGAGGTAGGTCGAGTTGTCTATTTTTGAATACCAGTTCATGCAGAACGCTATCCTTACCGCCTTTCTGGGCGGCATTGCCTGCAGCAGCATCGGAGTTTTCGTGGTGCTGATGCACATGCCGTTTATAGGGGTGTGCATGTCGCACGCTGCCTTTGCCGGCGCGCTGCTTGGCCTGTGGCTGGGCTTCAATCCATTAATCGGGGCTTTTGCCTTCAGCCTGCTGGCTGCGGCAGTAGTCGGACCTCTGGCCGACCGCGGGGAGTTGAGCCCCGAAACCTCGGTAGGGGTAATTTTTTCCCTCATGCTAGGGCTGGCGTTCCTTTTCATGGGCTTGATGCCGGGCACCAAATCGGGAGCGATGGAGCTGCTCTGGGGCAGCATCCTCACCAATACCCGCGGCGATGTTATCTTGCTGGCCATCGTGGCTATTCTGGTGGTGGGTTTGATAATTGCCTTCTATAAAGAGATACAGGCGACCATTTTTAACCGCGGTATGGCGCTTTCGGTGGGCATCCCGGCTACAGCCATATTATACGGCATCCTGTTTTTGACCGGCGCTACCATTACCGCCACCCTGCGCTCCATTGGCGGTATTCTCATCTTCAGCCTGATACTTAACCCGGCCGCGGCGGCCTACCAGCTTACCTACAGCATGAAGAAGATGTTTTTGCTCTCGGCCGGTTTCGGTGTGCTATCGGGCTGGATGGGACTGCTGTTTTCCTATGTGTTCAACATCCCCAGCGGTGCCACCATTGTGGTTACTTCCTCGGTTATCTTCTTCTTGGCAGCCGTTTTCTCGCCCAAGCGCCGGGTTAAAGGCTGGAAGACAAATACGCTTGCGGAGGCGAGCCATGATTAGGACCTATTTCAATGGCAAGGCGGCAATTTGGGATGAAATCGCTGCCGAAAAAGACCAGTCCAAGCTGATGCAGATGGCGGAGCGACTGGACATCAGGCCGGGCTCAATGGTTCTGGATATCGGTACCGGTACCGGTGTCTTCATTCCTTATATGCTGCACAGTATAGGTTGCGAAGGGAAGATTCTGGCTCTTGATATCGCCGAGGAAATGCTGCACCGGGCCAGGGCGAAGGGCTTCAACGGGGCGGTGGCCTACCTGAATGCCGATGTCGCCCATATTCCTCTGCTTGAGGCATCGGTTGATAGCGTGGTCTGCTACTCCAGTTTTCCGCATTTTCAGGATAAAGAAAAGGCGCTCGCGGAAATATGCCGCGTGGTTAAAAGGGGCGGTCGCCTCTTCATCTGCCATTCTTCAAGCCGGGAAGCGATAAACGGGATACATAATGGTATTCCTGAGGTGGCCCATGACGTTATCCCCGAAGAGTGGGAAATGCGCGAGATGCTGTCAGAGGCTGGTTTCGCCGACATCGTGATAGAAGACAACTGTGAAAATTATCTTTGCCGGGCTTTAAAGAAAGGCTAGCTTGAAAGAATCCGGGTCAAACTCGAGGCTGACATCCAGCGCCTTCGGTGAATGAGTGAGAGCTCCTATGGAGATGAAGTCCACGCCGGTCAGTGCGGCCTGACGGACATTGGAAAGATTTATTCCCCCTGAGGCTTCGATATTTACCTTGCTTTTCAGCGATTTCGTTACCTGGCGCATTTCTTTGGGGCTCATGTTGTCCAGCATGATGATATCGGCGCCGGCTTCAGCGGCTTCCATCGCTTCCGGAACAGTATCGACCTCAACTTCAACCTTGAGTCCGTGGGGAGCGTTTTTCTTTGCTCTGGCGACGATATCTTTCAGATTCATTCCCGTGGCGCGTAGCGCCGCGAGGTGATTGTCCTTAATCAGTATGCCATCACCGAGGTGGAAGCGGTGGTTCCTGCCTCCGCCCATGCTCACGGCATGCTTTTCCAGTCGGCGGAGGCCGGGGGTGGTTTTCCTGGTATCGGCGATGTACGTCTTCAGGCCGTGCATTTCAGCGGTATATTGCGCCGTCAGCGAGGCAATGCCGCTGAGACGCTGCAGGAAGTTGAGCGCCGTGCGTTCGGCATTAAGGATGCTGATTACCCTGCCGCCGACCTCAGCGATTTTATCGCCGGGCTTGACGGCTGTTCCGTCTTTGCTCAATATGGAGAATGAAATCGAAGGGTCAACCCGGAGAAAGACCTTTCTGGCTATCTCTACTCCGGCCATGATACCGGCTTCTTTGGCCGATATGGTGGCTCTGCCCTTGAGCTCTGGCGGAATCAGTATCTCGCTGGTGACATCGCCACGCCCCAGGTCCTCCGCCAGGGCAAGGTCAATGATGGCAGCTATCTGTTCTTCCAGTGCTGGCGTTTTCTTCATCTTCTTACCCTTTTTGGTTACTCCGCGGTAAAGACTATATGGCGCTGCCAGTCAGCGGATGTCTGGGGAAAATCGGAGCGAAAATGCGCACCGCGACTCTCCTCCCGTCGCAGTGCCGCCTCGGTAATCAACCGACCGGTCAGCACCAGGTTGTGTAGCTCATGGGAAGGGCGGTCCGTGGGTGGTGGCAGTGTTTGCTGCCACGCCGCCAGAGTGTTGGCCGCCCTGGACAGGCCATCACGGTCGCGCATCACACCAACGTTATTCCAGATGAGTTGCTGCAGGCTGGCAAAGCCGGGCGCCTTGACTGAGCCCGCAGGTTTTCTCTGACTCAGTTTCAGGGGTACCTCCTGACGTTCAGGAGTGATGGATGAACCTGTTTCGGACTCTTCAGCAGTTCTTTCCATGATACGCTTGCTGAAGACGACCACCTCCAGCATGGAGTTGGAGGCCAGCCGGTTTGCCCCGTGCACGCCGGTGCAGGCGGTTTCGCCGGTGGCGAATAGTCCGGGCACGTTCGTTTCACCCCAGCTATTGGTCTTGATGCCGCCCATCATATAGTGGGCGGCCGGCGCCACTGGCACTGGCTCCTTTGTGATATCAAGGCCATGGTCGAGGCAGAAGCGGTAGATATGAGGGAAGCGGGTGGTGATAACGTCGGCGGAGATGTGGGTGACATCAAGGTAGACCCGGTCTGAACCCGTCTTACTCATCTCGTAGATAATACTGCGTGCCACCACGTCCCGCGGTGCCAGGTCGCCCTGCGGAGCGTAGTCGGGCATGAACCGGTGCCCTTCGGCGTTGCGCAGGATACCGCCCTCACCCCTGACCGCTTCCGAAATAAGGAAAGGCGTCACTCCCGGAAGGTGCAGGGCGGTGGGATGGAACTGAAAAAATTCCATATCCATAATCTCGGCACCCACCTTGAAGGCAAGTGCGATGCCATCCCCGGTGGCGATATCAGAGTTGGTGTTGAATTTGAAAAGTTGCCCGGCACCGCCGGTGGTGAGAATGAGGTGTCGGCATTCAAATATCTCCGTAGAGCCCGTGCGGCAGTCCAGCACGTTAATGCCGGTGACAGCTTTCTTTTCCAGTATAATTTCCATGGCCTGGCTGTCTTCAAGCACTGGAATTCTGGCAGCACGCACCCGTTTGCTGAGAGTAACCTCAATATGCTCGCCGGTAGCATCGCCGCCAGCATGCAGAATGCGGGGAACGCTGTGGGCAGCTTCGAGGGCGAGGGCGACCCTGCCATTCAGCGTGTCAAAGGGAACACCGAAATTCACCAGTTCCGCAATGCGGGACGGGGCTTCCTCGACCAGAATTCGCACCGCCTCCTCATCGCACAGTCCATTTCCGACCGCGATGGTGTCTTTGTAGTGCAGGTCCGGGGAATCATCCCGACCGATAGCGGCAGCGATACCTCCCTGGGCGTGCCTGGTATTGCAGTCCTCAATGCTGCCCTTGGTTATCACCAGCACGCTGCTCTGCTCTCTGGCAAGTAGCGCCGTATACAGGCCGGCGATACCGCTGCCCACTATTATGTAGTCATAGCGCTTCATGTGCTACTGCTCTTGGCGTTGGTCGGCAATGCTGCTTCGGGAAATACGGATGGTCGCTCCCGATTCAATCTTCAAAACGACGCTGTCGTCGCTCAGGCTCTCTACAACGCCGAAGATGCCGCCGCTGGTGACAACCTTATCGCCGCGTTTCATCTCCTGCATCAGTTCCTGGTGTTTTTTCTGCTGCCGGCGCTGTGGTCGAATAATGAGAAAATAGAAGATGGCTACCAGCAGGACGACGAAGATAATAAGTGTCCAATCGAAGCCACCGCCTTCCTCAGCTCCTGCCGGCGGTGTCACGCAGCCGCTGAGCGCCGCCAGAAATGTGACCATGATACCTGTCATCAGACCATACTTCAACATTTTGCCTCCTTATTTCGCTGTACTAACTGTGCCCTGTAGTGACCACGGGCTTGTCTTTTCTATCCGGATTTTTACCAGTTGTCCTGTATATTCACGACTATCGCTGAAGAAAACCAGCTTGCCGGTGAGGGTTCTTCCCTGCCATTTGCCTTTTACCCGGGACTCAACCAGAATATCAACCGTTTCGCCAAGCAGATGTTCGTTGATTTCCGCGGCGATTTTTCCCTGGAGCTGCTCAATGGTGTTCAAACGTTCTTTTTTCACTGCCGGCGGGATATCATCTTCCAGTTCACGGGAAGCCGTGGTTCCCGGCCTCGGCGAATACGCCGCCACGTGGACAGCGTCAAACCTGAGCTCGGAGAGCAGGCGCACCGTTTCCTGGAACTGGAAATCGGTCTCAGAAGGAAAACCGACGATGATATCGGTGCTCAGCGCCGCGCCGGGGATAGCATCCCGTATTTTATTTACCAGCCGCCGGTATTGAGTTGTGTTATAGCCACGCCTCATCAGCTTTAGAATATCGTCGCTGCCCGACTGAACTGGGAGGCTGACCTGCTCGCAGACCTTGCCCAGGCTGGCGATGGCGCCAATGAGCTTATTGCTCATATCTTTGGGATGGTTGGTCAGGAAACGTATCCGTATTAAACCATCAACTGTATTGAGCTCTTTCAGCAGGTCGGCAAGGTCGGGCTTGTCGGGCAGGTCATGGCCGTACGAGTCCACGTTCTGACCCAGCAGTGTTACCTCCTTGCTCCCCCGTTTTACCAGTTCCCTGACCTCACAGACAATCTCCGGCATGGTACGGCTTATCTCCCGGCCGCGGCGGTGGGGGACAATGCAATAGGCGCAGAAGTTATTGCATCCCTGGATGATGGAGACATAGGTAGCCGGGGAGGGGCTTTGTGGTAACGCCACCATCGCTTCCGGCTTTTCCAGCCAAGGTGGATAGTCGCCCGGCTTGAAGAAATAGTCTACGTGAGGGAAGTCTTTTTTCAGTTTGGTGGAATCGGAGTTCACCAGGCAGCCGGTGACGGCCAGGGTAATGTCCGGATGCGCCTGGGCAAAGGACCGCAGCACTTTGATTTTGTTTACCACGCGATTTTCCGCGCTCTGGCGCACCACGCAGCTATTGAGCACGACGACGTCAGCGTTCTCGGCCGTATCCGTCGCTTGGTAGCCGAGGTGCTCAAAAAGGCTGCCGAGCCGCTCTGACTCCGCCTTGTTCATCTGGCAGCCTATGGTCCAGATATGATAGTTAGGCATTTTACCCCGCAACTTATCTTCAATAATAATATACCCCTTTTCAGGGGTAGGCGTCACTTGTTTACGTGGCGGAGGGAGTGGGATTTGAACCCACGACCCCAGTTCCCCAGGGTAAGCGCTTAGCAGGCGCCCGCACTAGACCACTATGCGATCCCTCCGGCGAGCCATGTTTTATGTATATTTAATATATCATAAATTTGTCCTTCGCTCAATCACCGGCGACTGAGGTTTGCTGGCTTATGAGAGCCTGTGCTATGATGATTGGCACATAGCGGCCATGGAGATTAACTTAACCATTGAAGGGGAGTTCGTCGGTTGCCCGGATGCCGGCTGGTTTCGGCATATAGCAGAGCAGGTGCTCGAAGCGCAGGGCGTTGGCTCAAATGCCGAGCTGGGCATGTTGATTACCGACCAGGAAAGGGTGCAGGAACTGAATCGAACCTATCGTGGTGAGGACCACCCGACCGATGTTCTGTCCTTCTGTATGACTGTGTCGGAGGAAGAGAGCGGTGGTGAAGCAGAGCGGTTCGTAGTGGCTCCCGACGGTATAATGCATCTCGGCGAAGTGGTTATCTCCTATCCTCAGGCGGCGGTTCAGGCGCAGGAGCACCGACAT
>JABMRL010000103.1 GCA_013202615.1 Dehalococcoidia bacterium | reverse complement strand
CTGGCGGGCGTGCTGGCTCTTGGTTTCGTTGCGTATCTGGTGGCCTCGATTTTACGCTAGAGCCCGGGGAATGAGAAAATGCGTGAAATTTCCCATGCCATCCGGCAGGGGGCAATGGCCTTTCTGCGCCGCGAATTCTTCACCCTGGCCATCTTCACCGTGGTGGTATTCATCATCCTGGCGGTATTCATTGACCCGAAGCCATATGTCGCCATCTCCTACCTCTGCGGCACGTTCACTTCAGCGCTGGCGGGATGGCTGGGGATGAACATCGCCACCCTGGCGAATGCCAGAACGGCCAATGCCGCCATCGGCAGCTGGGCCAGAGCGCTGAAAATCGCCTTCTCCAGCGGCGCCGTGATGGGTTTCTGCGTCGTTGGGCTGGGGCTGCTCGGCCTTGCCATCGTTGCCTTTATCTGGGAGGACAGCCACGTCTGGCTGGGCTTTGCCTTCGGGGCATCATCGGTGGCCCTGTTTTTAAGGGCGGGTGGCGGCATCTTCACCAAGAGTGCGGATGTCGGCGCCGACCTGGTGGGCAAGGTGGAGAAAGGTATCCCGGAGGACGACCCGCGAAATCCGGCGGTGATTGCCGATAACGTTGGCGACAATGTGGGTGATGTGGCCGGCATGGGCTCTGACCTATATGAATCTTATGTCTCAGCAATTGCCGCCTCAATGGTGCTGGGAGTCATCGTTCTCGGTGCGGTAAAAGGTATGCTCCTGCCCCTGGCATTGAGCGGGGTCGGCATCGTGGTTTCCATTATCGGCGCTCTCTCGGTCAGGCCGAAAGAAGTTGAAGCCGACTTTGAGAAGCAGATTGCCCGGGCACATGCCACCATGAACCGGGGCGTATATGTGAGCAACGCACTGATGATAATCGCCAGCGGCCTGATTATCTGGTTTTACGTCGGCGAGCTCGGACTTTTCTGGGCGCTGATATCCGGTCTCATCGCCGGCTTCCTTATCGCCCTGGCAACGGAATATTTCACATCGGCGGAGCACAAACCAACGAAAAAGATAGCTCAGGCAGCGGAGAGCGGAGCGGCGGTGACCATTATCGAGGGCATTGCCAGCGGCCTGATGAGCACGGTGATACCAATCATGCTCGTGGCGATAGCGACGGTGCTGGCCTACGTTTTCGGCGGCCTGCTCGGCATTGCCATCGCTGCTATGGGCATGCTCGTCAATCTGGGAATGCTGCTGGCAATGGACTGCTACGGGCCGATTGCCGATAATTCGGCCGGCATTGCCCAGATGGCCGGTCTGGGCAAAGAAGTAAGGGAGCGCTGTGAGGCTCTCGACTCGGTGGGCAATACCACGGCGGCGCTGGGCAAGGGATTTGCCATCGCCTCGGCGGCTCTGGCCTCCCTGGCCTGGCTGGCTACCTACTTTGCGGTTGCCAAAATTGAAGTGGCCAGTCTGACCAATGTGGCGGTTATCACCGGAGTGCTGATTGGCGGCATGCTCACCTTTGTCTTCTGCGCTCTGGCAATGCGTGGCGTGGGGTCTGGTGCTTTTGCTATCGTCAATGAGGTAAGGAGGCAGTTCCGGGAGATAAAGGGGCTGATGGAAGGGACGGCCAAGCCCGATTACGTGGCCTGCGTGGATATCGCCACCAAGAGAGCTTTAAAATCAATGATGCTGCCTGGCATCCTGGTGCTGGCCGTGCCGCTTATTCTCGGCTTTACCCTCGGTCCGGAGGCGGTGGCGGGACTGCTTGTCGGGTCGCTGCTCACCGGTTTCCTGATGGCAGTGATGATGGCCAATGCCGGCGGTGCCTGGGACAACGCGAAGAAATTCATCGAAGCCGGAAACTACGGCGGCAAGGGCAGCGAGGCGCATAAGGCAGCCGTTATCGGCGATACGGTCGGTGACCCATTCAAAGATACGGCCGGGCCATCTCTGAATATACTCATCAAGCTGGTTGGGAAAGTGGCGGTCATCTTCGGGCCCCTCTTCGTTATGATGGTGGATCTGTAAAGCGAAAATATAATTCCCGATTCAGGGGGAAATCGATAAAGCGGAGGCACAGCCTCCGCTTTCTTTTTAACCCTGCAGAAATGGATTGCCCCGTCTTTCCGCACCGATGGTAGTCTTGGGGCCGTGCCCCGGATACACGACGGTCTCGTCAGGCAGAGCCATCAGACTTACCTGAAGGCTATTCATAAGCTGTGCGTAATCCCCGCCGGGCAGGTCGTAGCGGCCAATACCGTAATTGAAAAGGGTGTCGCCGCTGAAGAGGACACCGTTTCCGAGCAGGCAGATGCCCCCCGGCGTATGCCCCGGCGTGTGAATCACCTCGAAATGCAGGTCGCCGATGTCTATACTGTCTCCATTCTTGAGCAGCCTGTCCGGGGGTGGGGGAGTCGGGCAATAGAGACCGAAGGCGAGAGCCATCGCCAGAGCCTGTTGCCCATGATATTCGGCATCATCCCCGTGGACGGCGATTTCTGCCCCGGTGGCCTCTTTCACTTCTTTCAGCCCGGCGATATGGTCGCAGTGTCCGTGGGTGACGACAATG
>JABMRL010000102.1 GCA_013202615.1 Dehalococcoidia bacterium | reverse complement strand
GCGGCGGACATTTTTAAAAAGTACGATCTGATAAATGCCGGTAACCTGCAAATTGCGGGGCTGAACGGGTTGCTGCTGGGGGTAGCCAAGGAACGGGAGATTGAAGGCATCTGCCTGCTCGGGGAGGTGCCGGTGTACGCCACCCGCATTCAGAACCCGATGGCGGCGCTGGCGGTACTAGAGGTGCTGACCACGATGCTCGGCGTGGAGATTGACCTTGACGAACTGGCGCAGCTGGCCGTGGAGGCGAAGCAAAGAATGAAGCAGGTAGCCCAGCAGGCGATGGGCGAGTATATCGACTATTTTACCGAGCCGATATGGGAGAGTGGCGAGGAAGAGGAGAATGATGAGGAGTAATCAGAGGGCAGAGAGCGATGCTGGGCACCAGTGTAAGATTGCGTGAGAAAAAACTGACCGATGCCCGCAAAGATTACCGGTGGCAGGCCAACCCTGAGCTGGCCCGGCTTGACGCCATGCCCCTGATTGACGTCTCTTTTCCCCGCTACCTGCTTGACTACACGGCATTGATGAGTAATCCTTCCCCGAAACGCCGTACCTTTGCCATAGAGACTCTTGACAACAGGCACATTGGCAACTGCGTGTATTACAACTTTGACCGGGAGAAAGGGGAAGCGGAGGTAGGGATTATGATCGGTGAATATGACTGCTGGGATAAGGGCTATGGCGCGGATGCCGTGGCCACTCTCGTGGACCATATATTCCATGAAGTCGGCCTTCAGCGAGTCTACCTGAAAACTCTGGACTGGAACGGGCGGGCGCAGCGGTGCTTCTTGAAATGCGGCTTCATCCCCTGCGGGCGGCTGGTGAGAAACGGGCATCAATTTGTGCTTATGGAGATGAGTCGAGAAAGCTGGGAAAAGGCCAGGACCAGATTAAAGGAGTCGGTTTTTTGAAAGCGATTTATACTTCGCCGATAGACTGGCTGGAAAATCGCGTGCGTATCCTCGACCAGAGCCGGCTGCCTGACGAGGAAGCCTATCTGGAGCTGGAAGACTACCTTGACGTTGCCTCAGCCATCACAGAATTGAAAATAAGGGGCGCTCCAGCCATCGGGGTAGCTGGAGGCTATGGAGTCGCCCTGGGGGCATTAAAAATTGAATCTGCGCAAAAAAATGATTTTCTGAAGAAGCTGGATGTAGTAATGGCGACAATCGCGGCCACCCGCCCCACCGCCCACAACCTCTTCTGGGCGATTCAGCGCATGCGGAAGGCAGCTGAGGGCATCGATGACGTGGACAGGATAAAATCGGCGCTGGTCGACGAGGCGGTGAAGATACACGCCCAGGAGAGAGAGGCCACGTATACACTTAGCCAGTTCGGCGCCGAGCTTATAAGAGACGGGGATACCGTGCTGGTACACTGCAACGCCGGGCCGCTGGCCACCGCCGGCTACGGCACAGCGCTGGGCATTATCTTATTTGCCATTGAGCAGGGAAAGAAGATTAAAGTGATGGCCACGGAGACGCGCCCCGTGCTGCAGGGGGCGAGAATAACCGCCTGGGAACTGAAAAAGGCGGGCGTTCCCGTGACGCTGATTGTCGACTCTGCGGCGGGCTATTTTATGCAGCGGGGAGAGATAAACTGTGTCATTGTCGGCGCCGACCGTGTTGCCGCCAATGGAGACACGGCCAATAAAATCGGCACGTACACCTTGGCGGTGCTGGCGAAGGAAAATAAAGTCCCGTTTTACGTTGCCGCCCCCACCTCCACAATTGACCCCGCCCTCGCCTCCGGCAAACAGGTCCCCATCGAGCAGAGGAAGCCGGAGGAAGTGACCCATATCAGGGGCGTGCCCATCGCCTTGGAAGGCGTTGCCGTACAAAATCCCGCTTTTGACGTTACCCCCCACCGGTACATCACCGCCATCATCACTGAGAAGGGAATTACAAAAGCGCCGTTCGGGGAGGGGATTGGGGGGTAGTCTAATGGCTGTTACTTCTTGGTACTACGATTTTTATGAAGCTGGAGCATTCCCCCACCAGGGGCAACTATGTAAAACTCTAGAATGGACATGTTGTAATTTAGAGGGACGTAGAGTAATTCCTACTACGCTCATCGAGAAGCTACCTGATGGCACTGAAAAGAGAATAAAAACCAATAGTTTGACGGGAGAAACAGCTAATCCGCTAACGCTTCGGTTGCTTGCTTTTAGGGAAGCATTGAGCCAATTGGAGGTCAATGTAAATCCAATCAAAGAGGCAATTAAGATACAAAGTGAGAAGAAATTTAATAAAGGTAAGATATTTGAAGTGAGCGGTACCTATCATGCCCAAGATAGCTATCTCAAAACTGGTGGTGCTCCAATTGAGTTAATCGAAATATCTGGCAAGAGAAAACCTATTGCGTTTCATTATGATTGTGCTTACCTTGCCCTATATAGTTTTTTTACTAATCTAGGGAGTGTATTAGACCGATTGACCTACGAGATAGATATGTTATACAGCCTAAAAATTACCCGGAGTGAAAGATACTGGAGTACACTAATAAAGGATACTAAACCATACCTAGGAAAACTCAAGGTAAAAGACGGAAATTTGGCAGATTTGCTAGTAGATTATGCAGGAAAGTTTTCATCTGCAATTCGCTACCGAAATAGAATGGTGCATGACGGCGTAATTAGGCTTAGTTTATCTTCTCCTTATTTAAAATTCGATTTAATGCTGGCTCAAGACCCAAATGATGACGTAAGTCCTATGAATGTTAATGCTATAGAATTCTGTAAAGAGGTAAAATATAATCTCCTGAAACTAGCAGATAAGAGCTATAAGTTGATGCTAAAACGCCTTCAATCTCATGGTAATCCACCTTGGTAAAATATATCTGGTGAGGAGGTCTTTAATGCCACAGGCGAAGATAGCGGTCATCGGGGGGAGCGGACTGTATGGCATCGAGGGGATGACGGATATTGAAGAAATTGACATAAACACGCCGTTCGGCAGGCCGAGCGATAAGATAGTAGTGGGGAAACTGGAGGGGGTTGGAGTTGCCTTCCTGCCCCGGCATGGACGGGGGCACCGCATCCTCCCCACCGAAGTCCCTTACCGGGCCAATATCTACGCCCTCAAGTCCATCGGCGTGGAGAGAATAATCGGTATAAACTCGGTGGGCAGCCTCAAAGAGGATTTCCAGCCCAACGACCTGCTCATTCCCGACCAGCTCATTGACCGCACCCGCCAGCGCGCCAGCACCTTTTTCGGCGAGGGCATCGTCGCCCACATCCCCTTCGGCGAGCCGTTCTGCCCTTCTCTAAGCCAGTTGGTATATCAGTCGGCCAGAGACGCCGGCGCCACCGCGCATCAGGGGGGAACCTGCGTGGTCATGGAGGGGCCGGCCTTCTCCACCAGAGCAGAATCAATGCTCTACCGCTCCTGGGGGGCGGACGTCATCGGCATGACAGCGCTGCCCGAGGCCAAGCTGGCACGGGAGGCCGAGATATGCTACGCTGTTATCGCCTGCGTGACCGACTACGACTGCTGGCGCCATGGACATGATGCCGTCACCGCCGAGATGATTATAGGTCGCTTGCGCCAGAACATCGACACGGCAAAGAAAATAATCAGGCTGTCGGTAGGCAAAATCCCTTCAGAGCGCGATTGCGACTGTGGCACGGCGCTGAGCACGGCACTGATTACCGCGCCCGACGTTATACCTGAGGCGCAGAAGAAAAAGCTTGATTTGCTCATTGGAAAATATCTGAGGAAGGGTTAAATACATGCCCGGAGTGGAATTCAACTGTTCGCCAACGATTGTCGGCAGCATGCCCCACACCGACCCTGCTGCGGCGTGTGCGCACATCACGCGTTATCTCAAGGATATTCCCGCCTGGCCGCAGTTGCCCAAACGGACTTTCCTGGAGAATATGTATGTCCAGTACAGCCAGGGATTCCCGGGGGTGGTGGTCGATGAGGCGGAGAAGAAAATTTACGTGAACCGCCAGCAGGACCTGACTTCTCCTCTGGAGAAGTTCTATTCCGCTTTCCTGGATAACAAGGTGGACGAGTTTGCCGTCAACGCCGATTACGCTGCTGGCTTTCATAGATTTCTTGCCTTGGACAACCTGTCGCCGAAGGTGATCAAAGGCCATGTCACCGGCCCCGTAACCTGGGGGCTTACTGTGGTTGACGAGGAAGGCAAAGGCATTCTTTATGATGACACACTTGGCGATGTTGTGCCCAAGCTGCTGCGTCTAAAAGCGGCCTGGCAGGAAAGAGAGCTAAAGCAGATATGCCGCCGCACCATCATCTTCGTTGACGAGCCGTATATGTCGGCCTTTGGCTCGGTGGGCATGATGCTTTCGCGGGAGAAGGTGGTCAGCCTGCTGAATGAGGTATTCGGCGGCATTGAGGGGCTCAAGGGCGTCCACTGCTGCGGCAATACGGACTGGTCGGTGATACTGGAAAGCGATGC
>JABMRL010000101.1 GCA_013202615.1 Dehalococcoidia bacterium | reverse complement strand
GAGGGGGACACAGGGGGTGAGGTGATAAAGATAAGCCAGCGGTTGGCTGTGTTCAGGCATTATGGTATTATAATTGCAGTCGGAGGTGACATGCCATGAAAGAGGAACTGGAGAAGCTGGCCAGCCTGGAGACGGAAATAAAGGCCGGCGGCGGTGAAAAGCGCATCCGGCAGCAGCATGACTCCGGTAAACTGACGGCGCGGGAGCGCCTTGACCTCCTTTTCGACAAGGGCACTTTCCACGAGCTGGACTTATTTGTGCAGCATCGCTGCGCTGATTTTGGCATGGACAAGCTATCCATACCCGCCGACGGCGTGGTTACCGGATATGGCCAGGTGAACGGCCGCACCGTTTGTGCCTATGCCCAGGACTTTACCAGCCGGGGGGGCACGCTTGGGGAGATGCATGCCAGGAAGATATGCCGGGTCATGGACCTGGCGATGAAGATAAAGTGCCCCATGGTCAGCCTGATTGACAGCGGTGGGGCGCGCATTCAGGAAGGGGTCAATGCCCTGGACGGTTATGGCAACATTTTTTTCCGCAATGCCTGTGCTTCGGGCGTCATCCCGCAGATATCGGCCATCATGGGACCGGCGGCGGGTGGGGCCGTCTACTCGCCGGCGATGACCGACTTTGTCTTCATGGTGAAGAAGACCAGCCACATGTATATCACCGGTCCCCAGGTGGTAAAGGCAGCCACCAGCGAGGAGATAAGCGACGAGGAACTGGGCGGTGCCATGACCCACAATACAAAAAGCGGCGTGGCGCATTTTGCCTGCGACAATGACCAGCAGTGCCTCGAGGAGATAAAAAAGCTGCTCGACTACCTGCCCTCCAGCTGCGAAGGGAAATCACTTGACATAACACCCACAGATAAGCCGGACCGCACCGCCCCCGCGCTGGATGGAATCGTGCCGCCGGAAGCGAGCAAGGTCTATGATATGAAGGCTGTCATCCGTTCCATAGTGGATGATGGCGAATTCGTTGAGCCATACCAGCATTATGCTATGAATATAATTACCTGCTTTACCCGCTTTAACGGGCAGGTGGTCGGCATCATAGCCAACCAGCCGAACCATCTGGCAGGATGCCTGGATGTCAATAGCTCGGACAAAGCAGCCCGGTTCATCCGTTTCTGCGATGCTTTTAATATTCCCTTGCTGACTATAGTGGATGTACCAGGATATCTGCCCGGGAGTCACCAGGAGTGGGGCGGCATCATCCGGCACGGCGCCAAGATGCTGTGGTGCTACTCTGAGGCTACCGTTCCCAAGGTAACGCTGATTATACGTAAAGCATACGGGGGGGCCTACATTGCCATGTGTGCCCAGAGCCTTGGCGCTGACCATACGCTGGCGTGGCCAAGGGCGGAAATCGCGGTTATGGGGGCGGAAGGCGCTGCGGCCATTATACATCATCAGGAAATCAAGGGAGCCGATGACCCCGCCGCCAGGGAAAAAGAAAAGATAGAGGAATACCGCCAGCACTTCTATAACCCGTACATTGCGGCGAGTATGGGCTATATCAACGCCGTTATCCCGCCGCGCGATACCCGACCGGAGACAATCGCGGCATTTGAGGCGCTGCGTGGCAAGCAAGAGACCCGCCCGACCAGGAAACACGGCAACATCCCGTTGTAATCGGGTTGCTTTCGTCGATACGAGGTTCAGGGGGCCGCCAACATTTCTTATGGGTAAGACACTATCCGAAAAAATACTGAGCGCCAAATCGGGCAATAACGCCGGAGCTGGAGATATCGTCATTGCCTCGGTGGACCTGTCATTTGTGCAGGACACCACCGGGCCGCTCACCGTCATACAATTCCGCGAGAGCAACCTGAAAAAGCTGGCCAGTCCGGAGAGGACAGCGGTGTTTATCGACCACGCCGTCCCCAGCCCGACGCGTGCGCTCTCAAACGACCACCTGGTGCTGCGCCAGTTTGCCGACGAGACCGGGGCGATAATGTCTGACGTAGGTGAAGGTGTCTGCCACCAGCTGGTAGCTGAATCCCTGGCCCGGCCTGGAGATGTCATCGTTGCTTCCGATTCCCACACGGTGACGGCGGGTGGGCTGGGTGCCTTTGCCACCGGTATGGGCTCATCGGATGTGGCGGTAGCCATGGGACTGGGAAAGACCTGGTTTCGTGTCCCGGAGAGCATTCAGATTACGGTCGCTGGGCAATTTCAAAGATGGGTTTCGGCAAAAGACCTCATTCTTCATCTTATCGGGCGACTCGGCGCCGATGGTGCGACCTATAAGGCACTGGAATTCGGCGGTGACGGGATAAAAGAGATGACGATGTCGCAGCGTTTCACCGTGGCCAACATGGCGGTGGAGGCGGGGGCTAAGGTCGGCATCTTTCCGTCAGACGAGGTAACGAAGGCTTACCTGGTGGACCAGGGGCGGGGCACGGATTACCAGCCTGTCGCTCCCGATGCTGAAGCCGTTTATGAGCAGACGATACAAATTGACCTCGATACGCTTGAGCCCATCGTGGCCCGACCGCATACCGTGGACAACGTTGCCTTAGTTCGAGAGCTAAAGGGGACGAAAATCCAGCAGGTACTTATCGGCACCTGCACCAACGGGAGGTTGGACGACCTGGAAATCGCCGCGGGCATTTTAAAAAGCAAAAAATGTCATGCCGGTACCAGGTTTATCATCGCCCCCGCTTCGCGGCAGATATATCTTGATTCTCTGGAGAAAGGTTACTTCCGGACTCTGGTTGAAGCCGGAGCCACGATTCTGCCGCCGGGATGCGGGCCGTGCCTTGGTTTGCACCAGGGGGCGCTGGGTGATGGGGAGGCCTGTCTCTCCACCTCGAACCGAAACTTCAAAGGCCGGATGGGCAACCCGAAAGCCTTTGTTTATCTGGGCAGCCCGGCCACGGCAGCAGCCACGGCGCTCACCGGCGAAATCACCGACCCCAGGGAGGTAGTTTAAGTGCTCAGGGGAAAAGCTTTCAAGTTCGGCGATGGCATATCTACCGACCATATTATTCCCGGCAGGCATGCGCATCTCAGGAGCGATCTTCCCGAGCTGGCCAAGCACGTCCTGGAGGATGCTGACCCCACCTTCGTTTCACGGGTCGGCGAAGGCGATTTCATCGTGGCCGGCAATAACTTTGGCCTTGGTTCCAGTCGCGAACATGCTCCCCTGGTAATCAAGATGGCGGGAGTCAGTGCCATACTGGTCAAGTCAGTGGCGCGTATCTTTTTCCGCAATGCTATAAATCTGGGTTTGCCGGTACTGGTATGTGATACCGATGGCATCGATGACGGGGATGAACTGGAAATCGACCTTTCCGCGGGCACGGTCAGAGATATCACCAGCGGACAGAAGCTCACCTCCGGCAAAATTCCGCAGGTAATGCTTCATATCCTCAATGCGGGTGGCCTGATTCCTTATATCAAGAAACATGGCGATTTTAAACTGTAATAGAAAGGGATAATGTCAATGGTCTATAATGTCACTCTGATTCCCGGCGACGGCATCGGCCCGGAGGTCACCGAGGCGGCCAGGCGGGTCCTGGAGGCTACCGGCGTCGCCTTCCAGTGGGACATGGCTGAAGCTGGCGCTGACGTAATCGACAAATATGGCACGCCGCTGCCTGATTCAGTGCTGGGGTCGGTAAGAAAAAACAAGGTGGCTCTGAAAGGGCCGATAACCACACCGGTTGGCTCGGGCTTTCGCAGTGTGAATGTTGCCCTGCGCAAGAAGCTTGACCTTTATGCCTGCGTTCGCCCCTGCAAGACATATCCCGGCGTGCCTTCTCCTTATAAAGATGTTGACCTGGTGGTCGTCAGGGAAAACGTGGAGGACCTTTACGCCGGCATTGAATTTGAGCAGGGCACACCCGAAGCATTAAAACTTATCCAGCTCACCGCGGAGGCAGAGAAAGGCACTATCAGTGAAGATTCCGGCATCAGCCTGAAGGTCATATCCGAAACGGGAAGCCGGCGCATTGTCCGGTTCGCTTTTGAATATGCATGTGCTTATGGAAGGAAAAAGGTCACCGCTATCAGCAAAGCCAATATCCTCAAGTTTTCTGATGGGTTGTTCCTCAGAGTTGCCCGGGAAGTAGCCCGGGGGTATCCGGGTATTGAATTTGAAGACCGATTGGTTGATAATATGACCATGCAGCTGGTGAAGAACCCGCGGCAGTTTGATGTCATCGTGGCGCCGAATCTGTACGGTGATATCCTGTCCGACCTCTGTGCCGGGCTGGTAGGCGGACTGGGGGTTGCTCCCGGTGCCAATGTCGGCGATGAGTTCGCCGTTTTTGAACCGACCCACGGCAGTGCCCCTAAATACGCCGGGCAGAACAAGGCGAACCCCATGGCCATGATACTCTCCGGCGTTATGATGCTCAGGCACCTCGGTGAGGAAAAAACTGCTGACAGATTGGAAAAAGCCGTTGCTGATGTTATTGCCGAAGGCGAAAACGTTACCTATGATATGAGGCCTGACAAAACTCCCGCTGTCGGCACTGCGCAGGTTGCCGATGCGGTAATCGAGAAACTGGCGACGGGCCGAAGGGGGTGGCGCTGATAGCGGCGAAACTGAGAGAGATAAAGGCGAAAGACATCACCGACGCGGTTGCTCAGCTCTGCCAGCGCGCCAATTTTGAACTCGATGAAAATGTCCTGGCAGCACTGAAGCATGCCCAGCAGAATGAGCAGTCACCCCTGGGCAAAGAGATACTGCATCAGCTGATTGAAAACGCCCGTGTTGCTGAGGCCAAAAACCTGCCGCTATGTCAAGACTGCGGCAGTGCGGTTATCTTCCTCGAGGTGGGGCAGGACGCGCACGTGGTCGGCGGCGACATTGATGCGGCGGTGGGAGAAGGTGTCAGCCAGGGTTACACGCAGGGATACCTGCG
>JABMRL010000015.1 GCA_013202615.1 Dehalococcoidia bacterium | reverse complement strand
GTCATTGGCCACGAAATAGCACACGTAAACAACCGTGATGTACTGTTGATGTCGCTGTGCGGTATCCTTCTCGGGACTATTGTTATTCTGTCCTGGTATGCAACGCATATGCTCTTCTTCAGCTCCATGTCTGGCGGTAGGAGAAGCTCTTCATCTGGAGGTGGTCAAGCTCAGTTGATAATCCTTGCCGTAGGCATCATCTTGATGATACTGGCGCCGATTGTGGCTCAACTGATCTACTTTGCCATTTCTAGAAAGAGGGAATACCTGGCCGATTCCTCCTCTGCCCTGTATACCAGATACCCAGAGGGACTGGCCTCGGCACTTGAGAAGCTTGCCGCTTCAACCGCACCAGTAAAATCGGCTAACCAGTCTTCAGCCCCAATGTACATCATTAATCCCTTCCGCAAGAAAGGAAGAGCCGCCAGTGACCTCAGCAGTACCCACCCGCCTATCTCAGAGCGGATACGTATCTTACGCTTCATGGCCGGGGGTGCCTCCCTCGCCGATTACGACAGCGCTTTCCGTCAGGTTCACAAGGGTGGCAAGGGAGTCATTGCTCCTTCTGCTGTCGCCGGCGCTGGTGCCGTCAGCTTGCGGCCAGCAGTGCCAGAAGCCGCACGGCGAGAGGCCGAATTAGGTAAAGTGGAACGTACTCGCGAAGTTTCCGACCTGATGTGGCATTTGAACAACTATAAGACTATCACCTGCGCTTGCGGCACTAAGCTGAAGATACCCCCCAAACTTAAAAGTGCTAACGTCAAATGCCCACACTGTGGCCGTGTCAATCGAGCCTGAGAGCAAGAGGGGGCAGGAAAAAGGATGAGGCCGAGCAGACCACATGTGTAGCTTTGGCGACACTGGTACACCACAGTAATAGACACTTTAGATATCTTAACTCCCTGAGGGCAGGTAACATTTGCTTGTTTTGTTCAATTAGTGAGGGGATACTAGATACAAAATATTGACAATATATGAGAAAATAAATTGTACGGTGAATAAAATAATAACTCAATACGTATGGGGAAGTTATGAAATACCTTCAAAAATTCAAAATTGATTTGAATGATGTAGATGCCTTTATCTTCGATACGGATGGAGTGATAACTGATACCGCCAGTGTTCATGCTGCCGCCTGGAAGCAATTATTTGATGAATATTTGAAGAAAGTCGCTGACCGTAATAATGAGAAGTTCCAGCCCTTTGATATTACCTCTGACTATTTACTTTATGTCGATGGAAAGCCTCGCTATGACGGTGCGAAAAGCTTCCTTGAATCTCGAGGAATTATATTGCCTTATGGTGCTCCAGAGGATGATATTGACCAGGAGACAGTGTGTGGTCTGGGCAACAGGAAAAATCACTATTTTCGTAAGCACTTACAGAATCAAAGGGGGGAACCTTATGCATCGTCTGTTCTATTTATAAAAAAAGTAAAATCCCGAGGAATTGTCACCGCCGTAATATCATCAAGTCGCAATGCTGAAGAAGTATTGATAGCAGCTGGCGTAAGAGAACTTTTTAATGTAAAGGTTGATGGTAAAGACTCTGCCGAGCGCAAACTAAAGGGTAAACCACATCCAGACATCTTTTTGGAGGCTGCCCGACAGCTGGGTGTCCAACCGCAGCGCACGGCTATTGTAGAAGATGCATTGTCTGGTGTTGAGGCAGGATACAGGGGTAAGTTCAAACTTGTTATTGGAGTTGACCGCGCCGGGCAGGCAGAACTTCTGAAGAGTCATGGTGCTGATATAGTCGTGAAAGATCTGTCTCAGCTGAACATCGGTAACCTGAAACCTGCCCGAAGGCAAAAAAAGAATGGGACCACTCAGGGTGCTCGGCTCACCACGGGGATGGAAAGAGTCATATTTCAACGCCCGTATAGGAAAGCGCCGATAAAAGAAGAGGAAGCATTAGGTGGTGCATGGATACTCGCTTATCAAGATTTTCAGCCAGAGCAGGAAGGATTAAGGGAAGCACTATGCACTTTAGGTAACGGTTATTTTGCTACTCGAGGTGCTGCTCCCGAATCAAATGCTGATGGCATTCATTATCCAGGCACCTTCATTGCTGGCTGTTATAATCGCCTCAAAACAATTATTTCGGGGAAAACAATTGAAAATGAAAGTCTCACCAATGCACCCAATTGGCTTACTCTAGTTTTCAGAATTGAGAATGACGATTGGTTTGACCTTCAACGCGTAAAGCTCCTTGACTTCCGACAGGAGCTTGATCTTTGCAGAGGTATATTAAGTCGTTTCATCCTATTTGAAGATAAGGGTGGACGTGTAACACGGGTACAACAACGCCGGTTCGTTAGCATGGCCGACCCAAACCTAGCCGGCCTGGAGACGACATTTACTGCCGAAAACTGGTCGGGAATTTTACATGTAATATCAGCGCTAGATGGCCGAGTGGTAAACAACGGTGTTAAACGTTATCAACAACTCAATAATCAGCATCTCGAACCAGTTATAACGCAATCGATTGACAGGGAAACGATTCTTTTAAAAGTAGAAACCAATCAGTCACATATCGGCATTGCAGAGGCAGCGCGAACCAGGATATTCTGTGGTGATGAGCAAAACGGGGTAGAACCTCACGTTAAGGTTGAACCCAATTATATTAGCCAAGAGTACTCGATCCCTCTCAAGAAAGGGAAATCAGTAACCGTAGAGAAAGTTGTTTCTCTCGTCACTTCCAGGGATTATGCTATCTCTGAAGTTGGTATTGAAGCACAAAAAAAGGTATTACGTGCTGAAAATTTTGCGCATTTACTTGATCAGCACAGCTTACGGTGGGATCATCTCTGGCAACGCTGCAAAATTGCCATTACCGACAACGACCGTACGTCACTGATTCTAAATCTGCACATTTTTCACTTATTACAAACGGTATCGCCGAATACCATTGATATTGACACAGGTGTTCCGGCACGCGGTTTGCACGGCGAAGCATATCACGGACACATTTTTTGGGACGAACTTTTCATATTTCCGTTTCTAAATCTTCGTATTCCGGATATTACGCGATCACTGCTTATGTACAGGTACCGTCGTCTCTCGGAAGCAAAGCGGGCAGCAGAAGTTGCGGGCTATAAGGGTGCTATGTATCCCTGGCAGAGTGGTAGTGATGGTCGTGAGGAAACGCAGACGCTCCATTTGAATCCCCGATCCGGGCGCTGGATACCGGATAAATCACATCGGCAGCGTCACATCAATATTGCTATAGCATATAACGTATGGCTTTACTATCAGGTAAGTGGTGATATCGATTTCCTCTCGTTTTATGGGGCTGAGATTATTATTGAGATTGCCCGTTTTTGGGCAAGTATTGCCACCTATAATCCGTCTCTGGACAAATATGAGATTCGTAAGGTTATGGGACCAGATGAATATCATGATGGCTATCCAAACACTGAGGAGCCGGGACTTGATAATAATGCCTACACTAATGTCATGGCTGTCTGGGTTTTGTGCCGAGCCCTGGAGTTAATGGATATTGTCCCTGATGACCGCCGTATGAATCTATGCGATAATCTGGGGATAACGCAGGAAGAACTGGAAGGCTGGAACAACATTAGCCGGAAAATGCGGATAATATTTCATGATGATGGTATCATCAGTCAATTTGAAGGATATAATAAGCTTCAAGAGTTTGACTGGCAAGGGTATAGTAAAAAATACGGTAATATTCAGCGATTAGACCGTATCCTCGAAGCAGAAGGGGATACAACGAACCGATATAAACTATCAAAGCAGGCAGACGTGCTGATGCTTTTTTACCTGCTTTCTGCAGAAGAACTCCAAGAACTATTAGAACGTCTTGGTTATCCAATTGAACATGATACTATACGTAAAAATATTGAGTACTACATCAATCGAACAAGCCATGGCTCGACACTGAGCCGTATTGTGCACTCCTGGGTACTGGCCAGGTCAGATCGCGATCTATCCTGGAACTTGTTTAAGAAGGCGTTGGAGAGTGATATATCCGATATACAGGGAGGTACCACAAATGAGGGCATACATCTCGGTGCCATGGCCGGAACCGTGGACTGCATCCAGCGCTGCTACACAGGAATAGAGACTCGCGGTGACAGGTTATGGTTTAATCCGCGTCTTCCGAGAGACCTCAAGAATATAAGTTTTAATATCATTTATCGCCGGAACTGGGTTAACGTCCAGATTGATAGCAAACGGTTAAAGATAAGCACAAGACATTATTCTACCGCACCAATCAACATTGGCTTTAGAGACCGACTTATGCAACTCAGTCCGGGGGATTCTGTAGAGCTCCAGATTTGACATCACTGAGGACTAACGCAATCTACCACATTGCTTTGAGATATCCCATACCAGCCGACCTCTTTCTATGAGGGCCTCAAACTCAAATCATCCACATCGATTAGGGCGTCTTTATGCGAATTTATAATACACCAATCATCGCCAAAGCTAGTGTTAACGCCAGCTACGGCCAGCGTGTAGTAAAAGGATTACCATTGAGCAATATAGCGTCCTTTTACTTCTGGGATAATC
Source organism: Dehalococcoidia bacterium (assembly GCA_013202615.1). Classification (GTDB taxonomy): domain Bacteria; phylum Chloroflexota; class Dehalococcoidia; order Dehalococcoidales; family RBG-16-60-22; genus E44-bin89. Next base: position 353 of record JABMRL010000015.1, on the reverse strand, counting down.
AGGTTCCCTATTAACCTGTAATTACGCCTATCTATGACTGTTGACAACGGCCACTCAAAGTCATATTGTTGACCTGCGATATCCACATTCAAGCCAAAGACGGTAGAAGGGGTGAGTCATGTATCGAGGTCACATTATTCCTCTAGTTGCATTACTCTTGCTAGTCGTTGGTATCCTTGCGGGCTGCGGAGGTCCAGCTAAAGGTAGCGCTGAGTGGCATGCTGACCAGGGCTACAAGCTGTTCAATCAGGGTAACTATGATGAGGCGATAAAAGAGTGCACCGAGGCCATTGAACTCGCCCCCGACTTCGCCGAGGCCTACAGTAACCGGGGCATTGCCTACGTCCAGAAAG
>JABMRL010000014.1 GCA_013202615.1 Dehalococcoidia bacterium | reverse complement strand
ACGGGATATGATAAATCATCGGCTTCAAGGACATTATGAGGGCAAAAGGCAATGCAGATGCCACATTTCTTGCACCACCCCCGGTATATCTCAACCTTATTCATCCGACTGCCACAATATTATATATGATTGGGTGTGGGCGTACAAGTTCGGGTGGTGAAAAAAGGTGTACGAGTTGTTGTTATCCAATCTGATGGTTCCGATTTTGCTTTTTTCAGCGCATTTGTTAAAATGGGGCATATGCTGGATAAAGGATTTGTCGGCAGACGTAAGAGTCACATATGCCGTCGGCACTCGTGAACTGCCGTTGCATTGTTTGGAAGCCCGCTATAAAACTCAGCATAAATGCATTTCCGGGCTCCGCCCGGATTTAGATTAAGGCGTTGGAATGCGGATTCAGATTTCCTCACGGACGCTCCAAAGTGACTTCGTCAAGAAAGTAGCTGAAATCTCCGGGCAGGACCTTCTTGCCTGTAACCAGTGCGGCAAATGCTCGGCTGGCTGCCCGATGTGCTTCGCCATGGATTTACTGCCCAATCAGATTATTCGACTGGCGCAGCTGGGACTGGAAGAAGATATCGCGGCCGCAAATACGGTCTGGCTCTGTGCCTCCTGCCTCACCTGTACCGTTCGCTGCCCGCGTGGGGTTGACCTGGGCAGGGTGATGGAGGCGATAAGGCTCGTCACTCTGAGGAAGAATATCGACTACGTGGGTGCGTCGAGCATTCCGAAGGAAACTGCCGGTGAACTTCCCCAGATAGCACTGGTTAGCGGTTTCCGCAAACATACTGCCTGAGGAGTGTTATGGACTTGAGTTATTATCCAGGGTGCACTTTGAAGACCAAGGCACGGGACCTTGAGGACTCCGCCATTGCCTGCATGGATGCCCTGGGTATCAGGCTGGTCGAGCTTGAGCGCTGGAACTGCTGCGGCACCGTCTATTCGCTCGCCGAGGACGACCTTGCCCACCACCTGGCGCCGGTGCGCAATCTTATCCGTGCCAAAGAACAGGGCAGTGACCGGGTGGGCACCCTGTGTTCTTTCTGCTACCATACGCTGAAGCGGGCAAATATGCTGATGCGAAATGACGGTGAAAAAAGGAAAACCCTCAACGACTTCATGGAGGAAGAGGTTGACTACAATGGGGAGGTGGAGGTCGTTCACCTTCTCGAGGTGCTCCGGGACGATATCGGCTGGGAGAACATCGCTGCGAAGGTAAAAGTACCGCTGCAGGGTCTGAAAGTGGCACCGTATTACGGCTGCACCCTGCTGCGACCGCAGGAAGTGGCCATCGACCAGGTGGAGAGGCCGACCATTATGCACCGGCTGATGGAAACCCTGGGAGCCGAGGCCGTGGATTTTCCCTATGCTACCGAATGCTGCGGCTCATTTCAGGTTGTGGGGAATCCCGATTCCATTGCCCAGAGAGCCTGGGAGATATTGAGCTCGGCACTGAGGCGTGGTGCCGAAGTCCTGGTCGTGACGTGCCCCCTCTGTCACTTCAACCTGAGTCAAAGGCAGACCGAGTTAATACAGAAGTACAGCGATTTTCGTGGCCTGCCGGTCGTTTATTTCAGCCAGCTCCTGGCGATTGCTCTGGGAATTGATGAGAAGGTCTGCCATTTCGAGCTGAACTATGGTGAGCCGCTTTCTCTCCTCAGGAGCAAGAAACTGGTTGCTTAGTTAATTAACTAAAAGAGCAATGGGAAGAGTAGGAATTTTTCTCTGCGATTGTCCTTTCAGCCCGCTGAATACGGCTGATGCGGAAGAGCTGTTAGCAACGGTTCGCCGCAGCCCGGATGTCGCCTACGCCGGACTCCACCCTGATATATGCCTCAACCCGGCGCCGGAGAAGGTGGCCGGGGTGATAGCGGAAAACGGGCTGGAGGGAGCGGTTTTCACCAGCTGTAGTTCAGTGCTCCATAAGGACGCATTTGCCAACCTGGCGTCTGCCGCCGGACTCGCTCCCAATCGGTTTGCCGTGGTTGATTTCAATGAGCAGACAGACGGCAAGGAAGCCTCGGGAAGTCTGGTTGAGGCTGTTGAACACCTGGCTGCTGAATCGACCGCAGCGCGGCCTGCGTTTGAAGCCAGCTTGCCGGTTACCAGAAGGGCGTTGATTATCGGTGGTGGGGTGGCCGGCATACAGGCGGCCTTGGACATCGCCGATGCCGGTTATGAAGTCTTCCTGGTGGAGAGAAACTCCAGCATCGGTGGGCATATGCTACAGTATGCGGAGGTCTTTCCCACGCTGGACTGCCCGCAGTGCATAATGACTCCCAAGATGGTGGAGGTCGGTCAGCACCCGAACATTAAACTTCGGACCTACTCGGAGGTGGAGCAGGTCACGGGGCAGGTGGGAAATTTCACCGTCCGCATCAGAAGAAAAGCGGCTTATGTGGACTGGGAAAAGTGCACCGGCTGTGGAGAATGTGCCCCTGTCTGTCCCGTAGAAGTATACAGCGAATATGAGCGTGGTATCACCGCGCAAAAGGCAATTTACAAACCCTTCGGTCAGGCGGTTCCCGCTGTTTTTACGGTGGAAAAGAGGGGAGTCTCGCCGTGTCGGATTGCCTGCCCGGCCGGCGTTAACGCCCAGGGTTATATCGCCCTAATTTCTCAGGGTAAATTCCGGGAGGCTCTGGAGCTGGTACGCCAGACGATGCCCTTCGCCGGGGTAATCGGGCGGGTCTGTACTCACCGCTGCGAAACGGACTGCGAAAGAAAGAATGTCGATGAGCCGATGGCCATCCGGACTCTAAAAAGATTCATTGCCGATTACGAGCTCAAGGCGGGCAGGGAAAAAGCCGTCCCTGTTGAAAAGACGAGGCAGGAGAAGATAGCGGTGGTTGGCTCCGGGCCGGCGGGCCTGGCCTGTGCCTATGACCTGGCCAGGAAGGGATACCCGGTGACCGTATTCGAGGCCATGCCAATGACCGGCGGCCTGCTGCGCTACGGAATCCCGGAATACCGGCTGCCGAAGAACGTGCTTGATAATGAGATTGATTATATTAAGGAGCTCGGCGTTGAGATAAAGACGGATAGTCCCGTGGGGGACCTGAAGCAGCTCTTCACCGGCGGGTATCAGGCCGTTTTCCTGGGCACCGGGGCCTGGGTGAGCCAGAAAATGGGCATTCCCGGCGAGGACACAGCGGGCGTAATGCACGCCATTGATTTCCTGAAGAGGGTCAATTCCGGAGATAAGGTCAGTCTGGGCCAGCGGGTGGCGGTCATCGGTGGGGGCAATGCGGCGGTGGATGCCGCCAGAACGGCCCGGCGACTGGGCGCCGGCGAGGTGACCATCGTCTATCGCCGTTCCCGGGATGAAATGCCTGCTGAAGCCAGCGAGGTTGATGAGGCGGAGAATGAGGGGGTCAAACTCCACATCCTGGCCGCGCCGGTGAAAATATTAAGCCAGAGTGGCAAAATGACCGGCATTGAGTGTCTTCGGATGGAGCTGGGTGAGCCTGATGCCAGCGGTCGCCGTCGGCCGATACCGGTCAAAGGCTCGGACTTTACACTGGAAATGGATAACTTGATTATTGCCATCGGGCAGTCGGTGGACAAAGCAGGATTGCCCGGGGAACTAGCTTATACTGAGCGGGGCACTATATCTGCCGACCCGGTCACGATGGAGACAGGTATGGCCGGTGTCTTCGCCGGCGGT
>JABMRL010000013.1 GCA_013202615.1 Dehalococcoidia bacterium | reverse complement strand
GGAAATAACCAGCTCATCTCTGCGCACCGGGGTGGGGTGGGCTACGAAAGGCTGGATGTGCCGGCGGTCACCGAAGCTGGCATCATGTTATTTATCACGCCCGATGCGGTAAGAAGGCCGATGGCAGTGGTATATATGACCTTCATCCTCGCTTTGAACATGCGTCTCCTCACCAAAGATAAGCTGGTTCGCGCCGGGCGCTGGGCCGAGCAGTCACATTACCAGGGATGGGGGCTGGTGGGGAGAACACTGGGAGCGGTAGGCGTCGGCAACATCGGCCACGAGATGTTCAAGATGGCCATGCCGTTTGAAATGAAGCATATCGCCTATGACCCGTACCTCAAGCCGGAAGATGTAGCCGATGTTGGCGTACAGCTGGTCGACCTTGATACGGTGCTGAAAGAGTCCGACATGCTCTGCATTATCTGCCCGCTGAACGATAAGACCCGTCACCTGATTGGCGAAAAGGAACTGAAAAAGATGAAGAAGACCGCCTTCCTGATAAACGCCGCCCGCGGTCCGATTATTGACGAAGCGGCACTTATCAAGGCATTGAGTGAGGGCTGGATACGCGGCGCCGGAATCGATGTCTTTGAACAGGAACCGGTTCAGAACGACAATCCATTACTTAAAATGGACAACGTCGTTCTTAGTCCTCATGCCCTGGCCCAGACCGACCAGACGATGAGTCACATGTGGCAAATCATCGTGAGCCAGATGGCCACGCTGGTACGCGGTGAGATACCGACGACACTGGTCAATAAAGAAGTCCTGGAAAGCCCGGTGCTCAAGGAAAAGATGAAAAAGTTTCAGGAAAGTATCAAGTAGATTGATTACGGACACATTTTAATGGTCGATGGCGGCATGGCCATTTGCTAAAAACAGAAAAAATTGAAATAACCAATCAACGGAGGTAGCCGATGCCGAGGGTAGAATTTTGTCTCTTTGCCGCAACGCCGGATATGCTGCAACTGGACTTCGTGGTCAAAGTGCTCACCGGCACCCCGGAAGAGCTGGGCAGGACGGCGGTGAACTGGGGATATGATGGTATTGAGTTTATGCCCGACCCCGAGCATACTCCCGACCCGGAATTATTCAGCCGCATGCTGGAACAAACGGGAGCCGTAATGCCGGTGGTGAACAGCGGGCGTATTGCCGCCCAGGGGATGGCTCTCCTCCACGAGGACATCGCTGTCCGGGAAAAATCAATTGCCGGTTTCAAGCGCATGCTGGACTTTGCCGGCTACTTTAAAGCCAGGGTAGGGCTTGGCGCATCGCGGGGCAAGGGGATACCGGGAATGAGCAAAGGTGACATGGTGAAACTTGCCGAGGAGGTATTCCGTGAACTCACCGAATATGCCGAAAAGACAGGTGCCATTATTATGCTGGAGCCTGCCGAGGCAGAATACACCAGCTTATTTAATACCAACGAGGAAGTTATGGCAATGGTCAAGATAATCGGCAGCCCTAATTTCAGCATCATGCTTGATACTCACCAGCTCTATAACGTAGAACCATCAATAGAACACGGTATCAGGGCCGCCAGAGGTCAGGCCAGGCATATACATCTTTACGAGCCAAGCCGTCTGCCTCCGGGCGTAAGCACGGGAAAAGAGGCTCTGGACTGGCCGAACATCGCCGATGTGTTAAAAAAGGAAGGGTTTGAAGGCTCAGCGTCGGTAGTCATTGTTCCGGAAGGAGACCCGGAATCGATTGCGCGAAAATCGGTAACTTATTTGAGAAAGCTTTTTAATGAAGGCTCCTGACCGAATATATACCACAATAAATATTGTTCACTCTTCATCAACATCGGGTAATAGAGCAATCAAACTCGTGGTCCGCAGCGCCTCCTCAATAAGCATATCTGCCTATTTTACAAAAACAACAGATAAGTATTATTATCAACAAGTATAAGCAATATAGCGGAAGCCTGAATCCTGAATCATGGTCTAAGCTTGTGACAGGTAAATAAATGCCATTACAACGGCGTAGCCATATCGCCAGTCAAGAAGTTACGGATACGATAGGGGACACTCTAAACGTACCCGGGATCACGATTCATGGTCAGAACCGTTTATTAAGCATCATTCTGCAATTTGTCGTCCTGTTCGTCTTCTGGCTTCTGCTTTCCGGTCGCTACCAGGCAAAATACATCATCATAGGCGCAATTGCTGCCGCCCTGGTCACCTTTCTCACCAACGACCTCTTTTATTTTGCATTGCAGCGTGGTGAAAAACTGGGTATAAAAAGCGGGCAGGTTTTCCGGCAGATATGGCGTTTTCTCCTCTATATTCCCTGGCTGCTGCTTCAAATCATCCTGGCAAACGTGCAGGTCGCTTATCTCGTGCTGCACCCCAAAATGCCAATCGAGCCCGTACTACTTCTCTTTCGCACCCGGATGCGCAAGGGCATGGCTCAGGTAACGCTGGCCAATTCGATAACCCTGACGCCCGGAACCATCACCGTCAGCCTTGAGAATGGCAATTATATTATCCACACATTGAAGCCACCTCTGGCTTCGGGGCTTGTTGACGGAACCATGCAGAGCAAAGTCGCCAGGGTGTACCTGGAAGAAAAAGAGCCCAGGCCAGAAGTCCGCTGGGTTCACTTCTTGAAGGAGCTCGAAGAATGAACTCTTTCCTTCTGGGCATTACCATCTTCATTGTCGTGCTTACCGCCATCGCGCTGTACCGGGTGGCGGTAGGGAAGACCATATTCGACCGGATTATCGCCGCCGGGCTGGTAGGCACCAACGGCTTTATCATACTGATTTTAATTGGGTTCCTTTTCGAGCGCGTCAACATGTTTATCGATATCGCCATCGCCTACGCGTTGTTAAACTTCGTCATCGTCATTGTGCTGGGGAAGTACTTCGACCGGGGAGGGGAGAGGCTCTAATGATTGGAACGGTTATCGCCATAATCCTGATTGTGGCCGGCGTTTTCTTCCTGATGGTAAGTGCCATCGGACTGCTCCGCCTGCCCGATTTTTACGCCAGAACCCACGCCGTGGGCAAGTCAGAGACGCTGGGCTCAATACTGGTGCTGAGCGGCCTGGCCGTCTACAACGGGTGGGAACTGAACACCGTGAAGATACTGTTTATATTATTCTTTGTCCTGATTGCCAATCCTACGGCTACGCACGCCATTGCCCGAGCTGCCCTGCGCACCGGCCACCAGCCATGGATACGACAAAAAACAGAACAGAAAGCAAAAGAGGTTGAACAGTCATGATATGGCAGATAGATTTCTGGCTGTTGGTAATCCTGATAGTAACCGCGCTTATTGCTCTGTCTTTACATGACCTTCTGGCAGCGGTGGCGGCGCTTGCCGTCTACAGCTTCCTTGTGGCCCTGCTCTTCGGACAGATGGGGGCAATTGATGTCGCCTTCGTTGAAGCGACACTGGGGGCGGGAATAAGCGGAGTGCTGTTCATCGTAGCGCTATTCTTTACCAGACGGAGGTCGGAAGATTGAGATGGTTTAACGCGCTCATTATGCTGCTGTTCGTGGCATTGATGCTTTACGCTACCGTTGATTTGCCTGACCATGCTGACCCGCAGTCCCCGGCGAATACACACGTTTCACCCACCTATATTGAAAATTCAGTGAAAGACACTCATACCCCGAATATCGTAACTGCGGTGCTGGCCGATTATCGCGGTTACGATACTCTGGGTGAAACGATGGTGATTTTCACTGCCGGATTGGCCTGTGTCCTTATCCTGATGAAGAGAAAAGAAAGATGATAAAGCAACATTATCAAAGCATCATCGTTCAGACCATATGCAGCCTGTTGATACCGTTCATTCAACTTTTTGCGCTGTACGTTATAATCCACGGGCACTACGGTCCCGGTGGGGGGTTCCAGGGAGGTGTTCTGCTGGCGGTAAGCATCATACTGCAGAGGCTATACCTGGGCACCGGAATCGCACATCAGAAATTCCCGCCAAAATTGGCGCTGGCACTCGGGGCCATCGGTATGCTCATCTTCTGCCTTGCCGGGATAGTCCCCATGGCATTCGGCGGGGCGTTTCTGGACTACGGAAATCTGCCTCTTTTCTGGATACACGGTGCCGAATTGAGAGCAGCCGGCATTTTAATCGTGGAGATAGGTATCGGACTGGCTGTTTTCGGCGCGCTGGTACTGATTTTCGATAGCCTGGCTGGTGAAAGATGGTAGTCATTGACCTGTTCTTATCCCGATACGTGTACTTTATGATTGTTGTCCTGCTGGCCATCGGCATCTACGGGATGCTCGGCAAGCGTAATCTGATGAAGAAACTCATCGGGATGAATATCTTCCAGACCGCTATTTTCCTCTTTTTCATCGAAGGTGCCACCAAAGCCGGCGGTTCGGTGCCGGTTATCGACGAAATGCTCGGCATGGAGGCGGCTAAATACATCAACCCTCTACCGCATGTACTGATACTTACCGGTATCGTGGTGGGGCTTTCCCTGACCGGGGTGGCGCTGGCCTTTCTCCTGCGAATTTATAACGCTTATAAAACGCTGGATGACAAAGCCATAATGGCTAATATGAAAGAGAGTTCAGAGTAAATGTCCAGCTTACCGATTCTCATCCTCGCGCCGCTATTGCTGTTCTGCTTTATTTCGGCACTGGTCGGCATATGGCGGCTGAAATGGGCGTATGCGACAGCGACGATTGGCATGGCGCTGGCACTGGTGGCTGCCGGTGTCGGACTCTGCCGGGTCCTTGCCGATGGGGAGTTGCGTTATTTTCTCGGCGGGTGGCCGCCTCCATTTGGCATTGAATATGTCCTGGACCACCTCTCGGCATTCATGGTCATTATCATCGTGTTCATCGGTCTTATTGCGGTGATTTACCCCCCGGAAGCAGGTTTGTATCATGCTCCCCGCCGTGGCATCCCCGTCTACGGGTTGCTTCTCCTGCTTATAGGCGGGCTGGTGGGCGTGGTGATTACCGGCGACCTTTTCAATCTTTTCGTCTTCCTGGAGATATATTCCCTGGCCAGCTACGCACTGATAACGCTTGGCGGCGACCGCGCTGTGGTAGCAAGCTTCCGATATTTGATTCTGGGCACGATTGCGGGTTGCTTTTACCTGTTGGGCGTTGGTTTTATCTACTTTTCCACCGGCACACTCAACATGGCGGATGCGGCTAACCTGCTGCTGCCACTTTACGGTTCCCCAACCATTATGGCGGCCGTGGCGCTGATAGTGGTGGGCATGGGCATCAAACTGGCACTGTTCCCGCTACACGTATGGCTCCCTGACGCCCACAGCTATGCGCCTCCGGTGGTGGCGGCAATCCTGGCGGCAATACAGATAGAGGTTGCCGCTTACGTTATCGTGCGCTTCATGCTCACCATATTCGAGCCCCAGTATTTCATTGAAATCCTGCCGGTGACCACGGTTATCGGCTGGGTGGCGGCGGTGGGCATCATCTTTGGCTCGGTGATGGCAATTGCCCAGAAAGACTTCAAACGTATGCTTGCCTACAGCACCGTGGCCCAGGTGGCCTACATCGGCCTTGGCATCGGGCTGGCCAACCCGCTGGGATTAATCGGCGCCCTGTTGCACATCTTGAACCACGCCTTCATGAAGAGCTGCCTCTTTCTGGTGGCCGGCGGCATCAGGCACCAGACCGGGTTTCATGCCATATCACAGTTCGCCGGGCTGGGGCGAAAGATGCCGCTGATGATGGGCGCTTTTACCGTGGCCGCTTTATCCATGGTGGGTATCCCACCCACGGCTGGCTTTTTCAGCAAATGGTATCTGATACTGGGAAGCATAGAGGCGAACAACTGGGCTTTTGTCGCCGTGATTCTGGCGAGTAGCCTGCTGACCGCAGT
>JABMRL010000100.1 GCA_013202615.1 Dehalococcoidia bacterium | reverse complement strand
GCGACGCCGCCTGAGGAACTTTTTATTCTTTACAACCGGATTCACGATGTCCTGGGAAGCCATGGTATCAGTGTCTACAAGACTTTCATCGGGGAATATGCTACCTCCATGGAGATGGCTGGCGCCTCGCTCACTATGCTCAGGCTCAATAAAGAATTCAAGACCCTGCTGGATGCGCCCGCTTTCTCCCCATTCCTGTTGCAATGGAGATAATAGCAACTTATGCTTACGACTACAGATATAGTGGCTATCCTGAAAGAGGTATCGGCCGATTTTGAAAGCCACAGTGAGGAACTGCGACAACTCGATGCTGTTATTGGCGATGGTGACCTCGGAGTCACCGTAGAGCTTGGCAGCAAGGCTCTGCGTGAGTATTTAGCTTCTCCGGACGAGGCCAATATCGGCCAGTTACTGGCCAAATGCGGCCTGCAGTTTAACAAAGCAAGCCCGTCCACCTTTGGCACCTTGCTGGCCTCGGCCTTTATGGGCGCCGGCAAAGCGGCTATGGGGAAAGAGGAAATCGAGATTGCAGACCTGGGCCTGATAGCAGATGGCGCCGTCGATGGTATCCAGAAAAGGGGTAAAGCCGAGGTTGGCGATAAGACCATGCTCGATTGCCTGGTCCCGGCAGTAGAAGCTTTTAAAAAGGAACTGGCTGGAGGTGCAACCCCTGAGGTTGCCCTTAAAGCGTCCCTAACGGCGGCTGAAGAAGGTATGAAAGCCACCATCCCGATGATGTCCAAGCACGGTCGGGCTAGCTGGCACCGGGAGAAGACCATCGGGGTGCAGGATGCCGGTGCTACGGCAATGTATTACCTAATCGAGCCCTTTGTCAGACACTTAATCTCCCGTATTGAGACCGGCGCCTAAAACAGGGATACCATTGCCAGTTCTTCTACAATCTCATTGACACCTCCATACCAGAATGGTAATCTGTGTTCTATAAACATGGGGACGAGGAAGGCAAAACCGGCTGCAGATAAAAGCCTCCGCATCTCAACCACCGACGACATTGAAGTCTCCACTTATCTGGAAATTGCCAAAGAGATAGGCGGGGAACAGTCGTCGGTAACCGAGGAAGCGGTTTCCGGGGCCGAACGTGAAGCAATCATCGTTGTTGACTTCGGCTCCCAGTATAGTATGCTGATTGCCCGCCGCGTGCGTGAGTGCCAGGTCTACTGCGAGATGGTGCCCCATGACGCCCCCTGGGAAAAGATAGCCCCGCTCAATCCCCGGGGGTTTATTCTTTCCGGAGGACCCAGGAGCGTTTACGATTCCGATGCACCACTGGCACCATCTTATATCTATGAAAGCCATCTGCCGGTGCTCGGTATCTGCTATGGTATGGGCGTTATCGCCAAGCAACTGGGCGGCAAGGTGACCTCCGGAACAAAACGCGAGTACGGCCATGCCGTCCTTCACCTGAGCAGTCTCGATTCACCACTGTTCGCCGATTTACCCGAATCCACACCGGTCTGGATGAGTCACGGCGACAAAATCGAAGAGATGCCACCCGGTTTCACCGCCATCGCCTATACGGAAAACTCGCCGGTTGCCGTTATGAGCAATAACGACGGCATCTTCGGCCTCCAGTTCCACCCCGAGGTTGCCCACACACCGGAAGGTAAAACGATACTGCACAATTTTGTGTCCCGGGTATGTGGCTGCAAGGGTAACTGGACAATGGGCAGTTTTATCAATGACAGTATCGCCCGTATAAAGGAGAGCGTGGGCGACGGGAAGGTCATTTGCGCGCTATCCGGAGGAGTCGATTCGGCAATAGTCGCCACTCTCATCCATCGCGCGATTGGAGACCAGCTGACCTGCATCTTTGTCAATAATGCGTTACTGCGCCGTGAGGAAGTAGAAAGAACCCTCAAGGTATTCCGGGAAAACCTGGGGATGAATATCCAGTACGTTGACGCCAGTGAACGATTCCTCGCCCGCCTGAAAGGTGTTATCGACCCGGAAATAAAACGCAAGGTCATCGGTGAGGAGTTCATACACGTCTTTGAAGAGGAGGCAAAAAAAACGGGCAAGGTTGATTTCCTTGCCCAGGGGACCCTTTATCCCGATGTTATCGAGAGCATTTCCTCGGTGAGCAACGTCTCCGCCAAAATAAAGACCCATCACAACGTCGGCGGTCTGCCGGCCAGGATGACACTGAAACTCCTTGAGCCGCTGCGCTACCTCTTCAAAGACGAGGTGCGCCTGGTCGGGCTGGAGCTTGGTCTTCCCGAAGAGATGGTCTGGCGACAGCCTTTCCCCGGCCCCGGGTTGGCTATACGCATCATCGGGGAAGTAACCAGAGAAAAACTGGAGATTTTGCGCAGCGCCGACTTCATCGTCATGAATGAGATTAAAAAAGCGAAGCTTTACCACCAGATCTGGCAGAGTTTCGCCATCCTTCCCGGCATACACAGCGTGGGCGTGATGGGCGACTACCGGACGTACGGCCACGTGATTGCCATCCGTGCCGTGACCAGTGAAGACGCCATGACGGCGGACTGGGCGCGCATGCCCTATGACGTATTAGCACGCATTTCCAATCGCCTTGTCAACGAGGTGCCAGAGGTAAACCGCGTCGTCCTGGATATAACCTCCAAGCCACCATCAACCATAGAATGGGAGTAAGAAATAAAAGAGCTTCTCACGATGCATAAGACACCGATTATAGTAATTCTGCTTATAACTTTTTTATGCGTTCTTGGAGCATGCACCCCCGAGCCAGCATCAACCCCAATCCCTGCACCTGTACCAGCCCCTGCACCTGCACCAGCGCCGGCTCCAACGCCTGCACCAACTCCCGCGCCTGCTCCAACTCCCGCGCCTGCTCCAACACCTGCACCAACGCCCGCGCCTGCTCCAGTGCCCACACCAACCCCAGCGCCAACTCCAACGCCG
>JABMRL010000099.1 GCA_013202615.1 Dehalococcoidia bacterium | reverse complement strand
GAGCCGGACCTGGCGCGGCGTGATTTTACTATTGACGCCATGGCGATTGAACTCGAAGAGCTGCTCCGCAATCCGCAGTCCCCGGTGGTTATCGACCCGTCCGGCGGGCAGGAGGATTGCAATCGTGGTGTTATAAGGATGGTCAATGAGTCGGCTTTTGCGGAAGACCCGGTCCGCCTGCTGCGGGCGGTTCGCCTGGCAGCTGAGCTTTCCTTTATGATAGACGGGGATACAGAAGCGCTCATCAAGCACCATGCTTATCTTATTGACAGCGTGGCTGGTGAGCGTGTCAGGGAGGAACTGCTCCGGCTGCTGGTTTTGCCGGCCGGAGGTCGGCACCTCGAATCTCTTGAGGATTTGGGGCTGCTGGATAATATCTTCCCCGAGATGGTGCCGACAAAAGGGGTGACGCAGCCCAGGGAGCATTGCTGGGATGTTTTTGAGCACTCGCTGCGTACGGTAAAAGCGGTGGATTTTCTGCTCCGGGAAGGTGACTGGGAGTACGCCGGCACGGAAGCTCTGGAGGCCGTTCCCTGGTCGTTGGAACTGGCACGGCATTTTTCGCGCGAAGTCGGCCACGGCAGCACCAGGAAAGCACTGCTTCGACTGGCAGCGCTGCTGCACGATATCGCCAAGCCGCAAACGAAGATGGTTGAACAGACCGGACGGACGCGTTTCCTCGGTCACCCCCAGGAGGGCGCCCTCGCGGTGGCTGATATAATGGAGAGGTTGAGGTTCAGCACCAGGGAGATAAAGCTGGTGGAGATAATGGTTAGGTACCACCTCCGGCCAACGCAGATGAGCCATGAGGGACTGCCGACCAACCGGGCGATTTACCGTTACTTCCGTGATACCGGCGAGGCCGGGATTGACATCCTTTTCCTCAGCCTGGCCGACCATCTGGCCGCGAGGGGAGGAAATCTTGACATAGCTCACTGGCGGGAACACGCGGAAATTGTAGCCCATGTTCTGGCCAGACATGCCGAGGAAGAGAAACTGACGGCCCCGCCGAAGCTGGTGGATGGTCACGACTTAATCAACCTTTCCGGCCTGAGCCCGGGGCCGCGCTTTGCGGAAATACTTGAGGCGGTACGGGAGGCGCAGGCAGCCGGAGAAGTGACCACAAGAAAAGAGGCTTTACAGTATATTCAGCATACTTTCAATATCTCTTTGCGAAAGGGTAATTAGCGTTTTGAAGCCATGACCACGAAAAACCTGGTTACCATGTCCATAGTAATGGCCCTCTTTGCCTTTGCCGTTATTGCTCTCCTGTACCCGCTGTGGGGCAGGGAGGCAATGCGCCTGGGCCTTGACCTGAGGGGAGGCATTCACATGGTCTATCTTGCCGACTTCTCGGATATTGAGCCGGGGGAGGAAGAAGAGGCTATTGACGGCGCTCTTGCCGTCATCGAGCGGCGCATAAATATCCTCGGAGTAAGCGAGCCGGTAATACAGAAGCAGGGTGACGACCGCATTATCGTGGAGCTGCCGGGCATAAGCGAGGCCGATAAGGCCAAGAAGCTCATCGGGCAGACGGCGCTCATCGAATTCCGCGAGCTTGAAGTTAAAGACGGGGAGGAGGAATGGGTGCCGGCAACGGCGGTCATCGGTGGACAGGAAAAGGAACTGAACAGCTCCTACTTCCGGGATAATGCGTATGTTACCACCGGTCAGTTTGGTGAGGTACTGCTTATCTTTGAGTGGAACAGCGAGGGGAGGAAAATCTCCGAGGAAGTTACCGGTCGGCTTATCGGGGAGCCGCTGGGCATTTTCCTGAGCGGGGAACCGCTCCTCGGGGATGACGGCGAGCCGATTGCCCCTATCGTCCGTGCCAAGATTACCGATAGCGGGCAGATTGAAGGCCTGAGCCTGAATGAAGCGCAGGAGCTGTCCCAGTTGCTCAATGCCGGGCGCATACCGCTGCCATTGACCCCGATTTATGACCAGACCGTCTCCCCCATACTGGGTGCCGGTTTCATCGATATGAGCATAAAGGCGGGCATCATCGGCATACTTCTGGTGATGCTCTTCATGATGGCGTACTACCGCGTATCCGGCATTCTGGCCTGTCTCTCGCTTATTTTCTACGGGGCCATAGTGCTGGCTGTGTTCAAGCTCTGGCCGGTAACGTTGACCCTGGCCGGTTTGGGCGGTTTCATTCTCTCCATTGGCATGGCGGTGGACGCCAATGTGCTCATCTTTGAGCGAATGAAAGAGGAAGTCAGGACCGGTCGTACCCTGGGGGCGGCCATTGAAGCTGGTTTTAACCGGGCGTGGAATGCCATACGTGACAGCAATATCACCACCATTATTGTCTGTCTTATTCTCATCTGGGTAGGCAACAGCATCGTGGGCGGTGCGCCGGTGGCCGGTTTTGCCGTGGCCCTGCTCATCGGCGTGCTGGTGAGCATGTTCTCTGCCATTGTGGTGACCCGGACATTGCTGCGACTGTTCGTCGGCGGTCCGCTGTCGAAGAAGACGCGTCTTTTCAGCGTATCGGTGGGTAAGAAAGATGTTTGATATTGTCGGTAAAAGATTCAGGTTCTTTCTGATATCGGGAGTGGTTATCTTTATCGGAATTATCTCCCTGCTGACCTTCGGCCTGAAAACGGGAATTGAGTTCAGCAGTGGCTCGATGCTTACCGTCGACTTTGAGCAGAAAGTCGAACAGGGCGAGCTGGAAGTGGCACTGGCTGACCTCGGTCATGATAACGTGATTATACAGCGCACCGGTACCGGCGATTACCTGATACGTACCATGGAGCTGAACACTGAGGACAAGGAAGCGCTGGAAGCCGGGCTTGAAGCCAGGTTTGGCCAGCTCACCGAGCCCGAGTTCTCATCGGTATCACCGCTGATAGCCACCGAGACGGTGCGGACGGCGGTTATCGCGGTGGCGGTGGCGGCGCTGGGCATACTGTTCTACGTAACCTGGGCGTTCCGCCGCATGCCCAAGCCCTTCCACTACGGCACCTGTGCCATCATCGCCCTCGTTCACGATGCGCTGGTGGCGCTGGGAGTTTTCTCCATTCTCGGCGGCATACTGAACTGGCAGGTGAACATGATGTTCATCACCGGTATTCTGGCGGTGATTGGCTACAGCGTGAATAATACTGTGGTCATCTTTGACCGGATAAGGGAAAACCTGCGACTGGACATCAATGCTAACTTCGAGACGGTGGTCAACAACAGCCTCGTGGAAACGCTCGGGCGCTCCGTCAACACCAGCCTCACCACGCTGATTGTCGTCCTGGCGTTGCTGTTATTCGTCGGCGTCACCATCCAGAACCTGGTCGTCGTTCTCATCATCGGCATTATCGCCGGGACATTCAGTTCCATCTGCATAGCCCCAACGATGCTGGTGATCTGGGATAAGAAGGAGTGGGGACGGTTCATCAACTGGCTGCCCTTCGCGCGGACAAAAGCCGTGAAATAGGTAGGAAATGATGCTTGCCACCAGAAGAGGCGCCGCCAAGCTTTCTCTGGGCGTAGTCATTGGGCTGATAGTGTTGAAGGTGGTGGTGGGGGTCATCACGGGGAGCATCAGCGTTCTTGCCCAGGCGGCAGACAGTTTTCTGGATTTATTCGCCATCACAATTACCTTTTTTGCCGTTGTGGTCGCTGCCAGGCCCGCTGATGAAGAGCACCCTTTTGGCCATGGCAAAGTGGAAAATATAGCGGCGGTGGTACAGGCGGCACTGCTTTTTGCCGCCGGCGGCCTGATTATATATTCCGCGATACGCCGCATTATCACCGGGGCAACCCTTGAATTAACGGAAGCCGGTATAGGCATGATGCTGGTTTCCATCATTGTCAGTGTTTTCCTGTCAAGGTACCTGCTCAGGGTAGCAAAGACCACCGATTCGGTGGCATTCGAGGCCAATGCTCGTAATATTGCCGCGGATGTTTACTCGGCAGCGGGCGTACTGGTGGGGCTGATTATCATCCGTTTCACCAGCTTCGTCATCATTGACCCGATAATTGCGCTGCTGGTTTCTCTGGTCATTTTTAAGTCGGGTTATGACGTGATGAAAAAGTCATTCGGCGGTCTGATTGATGTCAAGCTGCCGGAAGACGAAGAAAATATCGTCAAATCAGCCATAATGGAGCATATCGGGGAGCTGGTTGACTTCCATGCCCTGCGTACGCGGAAAGCGGGCAGGCAGCGTTACATTGATTTGCACCTGGTAATGCCGAAAAATATCAGCATCGAAAAAGCGCACCAGATGTGTGACCATCTGGAACGGGATATTAAGAGCAAATTACAGCATGCCAGCGTTGTAATTCATGTTGAACCCTGCGATGAGAAGTGTGAGCGGTGCCCCATCCCGCCGGATTTGCGGCACAATAAGTCCTGAGACAGGCTTTTTATGCTGCGCAGGAATGCGGTGGACACTGAGGGCAGTCTGTTCAGCGGATAATTCTCCAG
>JABMRL010000098.1 GCA_013202615.1 Dehalococcoidia bacterium | reverse complement strand
TTGTGCGGTTCGAGCCCTTCCTCCAGCAGGTCTGGATAGGCGAGGTGGTCCCTGGCGTAAGGGAAAACGGCATCCAGAACAACCCGACCGGTAATTCTATGGTCGCGATGCCAGAGGTAGCGCCGGTACGGGTCAGCCGAGACGACGATGTCCGGTCGGTACGTCCTTATCAGCCGGACTATTTCCTTGCGGAACTCGGGCGTATCTTCCAGGCTCTGGTCTTCGTGGCGCAGGAATATGACCTCCCTGACCCCGAGCACTTCGGCCGCGCAAAGCTGCTCGCGTTCCCTGATTTCGGCCAGCGCCTCCGCTTTTATGCTGTAATCGCTGGTGCCTTTATCGCCGTTGGTACACACGGCATAGACGATTTCCTTGCCTTCCGCCACCCATTTGACCACGGTACCCGCCACACCGAACTCGGCATCATCAGGATGCGGCGTAATGACAAGGACATCGGCTTTTTTAACTGAAACTGACACTTGTGGAATCTCCTTGCTACGAGGTACTCGTAAAACATTGTATAACATCGAGGTACTTGTTACAATTTTGGAATAGAGATACAGCATGATGAGCCAGCCAACTTATAAGGTCAGGAATTACCTGCCCTCAGATTTCGATGGGTACGTCAACCTGCATATTGAAGCGGAACGGACGGACAGGTCAGGACGCTGTATATCCCGGCAAGCCCTGTGGGAAAATTTACAGCGGCCTCTCTACTATCCAGAGAAAGACCTCTTTATCGCCGAGGCATTAGGGGAAATCGTCGGCTTCCTGAATATCACGCCGGAATTTATCATCCGCCGTGTGCTGTTCGACTGCCTGGTGCACCCTGCGCATCGCCGAAAAGGCCTGGCGAAGCGCCTTCTTGACCAGGCCACACAGCGCGTCAGAGAGCTGCCGGTCGAGATTATACATGTCAGCGTGCCGGAGGAAAACAGCGCTGCCAGAGAGGCTCTCTCCAGGATGGGCTTCAAGGTGGTCAGGCAATTCCTCGAAATGGTCCTGCCGCTGAGCGCTTCGAAGCTGCCGGACATGTCCCGGAATGAATTCACCCTGCGCCACCTGCAGCGAGGAGAGGAAGCGGAATTAGCCAATGTCCAGAATCGCTGCTTTGGCGGTACCTGGGGCTTTAACCCGAACACGCCGGAAGAGATTGCCTTCTCCTTGAGCCTGAGCGATGCCGCCGCAGAAGATGTGTTACTCGCATATGACGGTGACCGACCCGCCGGCTACTGCTGGACAAAAATAAACGGTGAAACAAGCGTGGAAACGGGTGGGAGGAAGGGACGCATCCTTATGTTCGGCGTCGACCCCGATTACCGGGGTCGGGGTATCGGCAGACTGGCGCTACAGGCAGGGCTGTCATATCTTCAAGATAAGCAGGTCAAAACGGTGGAATTAACCGTGGACAGCGAGAACCATGCCGCCTATTCGCTTTATAAATCGTCTGGCTTCCAGGTAGTGACACACAGTCTCTACTATGAAAAGCGGACTGACTAACCAGTTCCTTCCGTGCCACTCACCAGTAGAGCATGGCATTCACGGGCTATTGCTTCCGCGATATTCGGCCAGCCAAACGGCTCCAGTGAAGTCCGCATCGCCGATGCCAGATGCCCGTTATTATCCGACCGGGAGAGCGCCAGCGTTATTTTGTCCGCCAGGCTTCGGGGGTCATTATCCGCAACCAGATAACCGGTTTCACCGTGCCGGATGATATCCTCCGCACCGCCCACCATCGTTGTCACCACCGGCGTGCCGCAGGCGAGCGACTCCAGCGCCACCAGGCCGAAGCTTTCGTAATATGATGGAACAACGCAGACATCGGCCGCGCTGTAGAAAAGTGGCAAATCGGGCTGCTTTATCAAGCCCAGAAAGTCGATTGTATCCTCTATCCGCAGCTCCTCTGCCAGCTTCCTCAAACGTTCAACTTCATGCCGGCTGTTCTCCCCACCACCAATGACGAGAAGTCGCGGCCGATAACCGTTCTCAAGATATGTCATGGCCATCATTAACCGGTCGATGCCCTTCAGAGGTTCAATACGCCCGACAAACACGACGGTTTTGTCACCGTTCAGGCCAAGCTGGCTCCTGGCCTCCTTCTTATCAATCGGTCTGAATATGTCCAGATTGACGCCGCACGGAACAACGCTGACTTTTTCCGCTGGGGCACTGTAGTGTCTTATTAAGTCCGCCTTTTCTTTTTCGGTAGCGGCAATGACACGATGGCAACTGTTGATTACGGAATGTTCCGTCTTGATGCGGAGTTCAGGCTCCTTTGCCCCCACACCGACCGCGTTCTTCACGGCACCAAGGGTATGGAACATGACCATGTGCGGCACCCGCCACCATTTCTGCAGGCGCTTTCCCGCCCACGCTGACAGCCAGTAATGGCTGTATATCAAATCATAATGCAGGTCATTGTCTCTTCGATAATCCTCAAGGCGCCGGACGAAATCAGGGAGGTGGGGATATACGGCCAGCTTATGCATTTCCCCGTTTTCTCCCGCCCTGAGGTGAATGAGGTGAGCATTCTGGCCCAGTTCATATATCAACTTGTCCACGGGGTCGTGGACTCTGGTATAAACGTCAACCCGATGCCCCAACCTGCCCAGCTCGCGCGCCATCTCCAGAACATAGACGCTCATACCGCCGGTGTCTCTGGTGCCCAGCCTGCCCACCGGGCAGCTATGTGCGCTGAGCATGGCAATCCTGAGCGGCTTTTCGTTGTGCAAAATACGCTTCTCCCTGGCCTCTCTACCCAATCATCATCCGGCAGTGGTACAGTTTGACCTCACTGCCCCCCAGCTGGTATTTATACTTCTCAGCGCCCTTCAGAAAGTCCCATTTCCTCCTGCCCAGAGCTATGCTCTCCTTTATACAGAGCACTTTGGAAAGCAAACCGGCGCTCAGCGAATTATACTGCGGGTCGAAGGCGCTGTTATACAGGTACAGTGCCTGGTGATAATCAAAGCCCATAATCATTGCCGCGGGATGTGATTCCACCTCAAGGATACCATATCGCAGCAATTTAATCTCCGTCATGGCCCGAGCTATTGAGTGAAAAAACGTTTCCATTTGCGGCGTCATGAAATCAGCCTTTTCGTCACGACTAAAGGAAAATAGCTCTAAGAAGGTATCAGTCAGGCCACTGACATCCTGTGGAGTAACCTCGTGGCAGCGATAGTGCACATCGTCGGCTCCCCACAGTCTTCTCAGCTTGCGCCTCACCTCGTGGCGCTGTTTCTTATCCAGTCCGTCAAGATATTCCTCCCATGTACCCGGCAGGTCCATCTCCACGGTCACATCGACTTCCTGGCGGGTAACATCACCGCCGCGGTTTTTCACCACATCCACCAGACTGGTAATCACGGTTGATTCCGGCCTCACCGGATTCAGGTCGAGCTGATTAACACCTTTTCCGGCCAGCTCATCAAGCAACGCACTGAAAAATTCCGTCTCCCTCCCGGGCACGATGACGAAGTCCTGGTAATCGCAGACATCCGGGCTGCCCACAAAGCAGGCCTTCCTGCCTCTCATCTGCAGCGGAGCGATGCCGATAATATCCGCCCCGTCCCGTACCGCCGCCAGATATAATTCTGTCCCCGGCTGAAAAGTACGCCACCAGGTTTCCAGCCATGCCGGCAAAACAAAAATTGAACCCCACTTCAACCCGGAACCGGATTCATTCCAGTATGAAGTGAGGCGGTCAAAACTCTCCTGAGTGACGGTAAAACTCATGCTATTAAATTAAAGTGTATCACCTTGTCAGCCTCGAAATCAATTCCGGGGGAATGGCGTCACTTCTTCGTTTTATCCGTCTTGCCTTTGTCTCTGGACCGGTATTCGCCGGGGCGGCCAAAATCGTAGAACAGTGTTTTCACACGCGCTTTTGTTCCTGATGACACCGTCTTTATCCTCTGCGGCAGCTTTGAGATGTCAACCGAGGAAACACGCGCTTGAAAACCGGACAGGTCCGGCGCCTGGATTGAAGCCAGCCTCTGGCAGTAACCAGCCACTTTTTCTCTGTCCAGGGAGTAAAACCAGATATATAAGGCTGACAGACCCGTTTTCTCCAGCAGCAGGAGCATAATTGATGTGAAGACGATACTGGACAGCACGACGCCGTAGGTCACACTTTTAATCAGTTCCCCGCCAAGTACTCCCTGCTGAAGAGGGATGGTCGCCAGGACGGCCGCTGCCAGACCTTTCGGCACCATAATGGCCACTATGGAAGCGTCCCTGGCCGGTATGGAGTTCCTTACCGTCACCTTCACCGCCGGGATACGCAGCAGGAAAATAACGGCCGTCAGGATGAGCGCCAGCTGAATGAGCCACCCGCTTATCAGCTCCAGAGAGATACCAAGATAAACGAAGAAGAACGTTTTCAACAGGAAAGCGACCTCGCTGAAAAAGGCTTTCTCGCTCGCGTTGAGTCCCTCCGACTCACTGGCCTGAGGTCGTCGGAAAATGTAGAAGCGGATTGACTCCACGTTGCCAATGGTGATGCCGAAGGCCAGCGCGGCAATGGGGCCGTTAAAACCCAGTATCTCGACCACGCCATAGATGATGAAGACGAAAGCCGCCGTGGTGAACATGGCGTTTTTTATGGCATGGATGCGATTAAGCAGCCGCGACCAGACAAAGGCGCCGGCCACGCCAAATACCATCGCCACCAGGAATTTCGCAATCAGGTCTCCAGTAACCGCAGCCCACTGGAACTCGCCTATCAGGTAGG
>JABMRL010000097.1 GCA_013202615.1 Dehalococcoidia bacterium | reverse complement strand
TAGAAATACGCCAACGCCCATGAGCGTGGCCATGAAGGCGATGCGGAGGAGCAGTCCGGGAAATACTATGCCCACTCCGGGGTGGCGGGGTGGCTGTTTCAGTTCATCCCCTACCTTTGGCTCCAATCCCAGAGGCACCGCCGCGGTGGTATCCGTGACCAGATTAACCCAGATAATCTGAACTGCAAGCAGGGGTGCCTTGCCCACGAAGAGGAGGGCCAGGGTAAGGGCAATGAGCTCTCCCAAGTTGGTACTCAGCAGGAAGAAGAGCACGTTGCGCAGTCGATTGAAGATGACTCTGCCTTCCTCGACCGCAGCGACCACAGAAGCAAAATTGTCGTCCGCCAGTATCATATCGGAGCCTTCTTTGGCCACATCAGTGCCGGTGATGCCCATGGCGATGCCGATATTGGCGGCTTTCAATGCCGGCGCGTCATTAACGCCGTCGCCGGTCATGGCCACCACGTGGCCGTGGCTCTTCAATGCGTTCACAATTCTGAGCTTATGCAGCGGCTCGATGCGGGCGAAGACAGAGATATCTTCTACCTGTTCATACAGTTCCTCATCGGACATCTGCTTGAGTTCCGAGCCGGTAACTGTTCTCCCTGCCGGCAGGTCAAGCTGGCGAGCGATTGACTCCGCGGTGACCTTGTGGTCGCCGGTAATCATCACCACTCTGATTCCCGCCTGTTTGCACAGTCGCACCGCTTCTTTGGCTTCTTCACGGGGCAGGTCGGCCATGCCCGCCAGGCCGACAAATACCAGATTGCCCCGGATATGTTCATCTTTTAAATCTTCCAGCTCACTGGGAAGCTCGGCATAGGCGGTGGCAATGACCCGTAACGCCTGCCTGGCCATAGCGTCGTTGGCCTGCATGATAGTATCAACGTCTTTCCCGGTGATTGGGGTGGGCTGTTTCCCTTTGAGTTTATACTTGCTGAGCGCCAGTATCTTTTCCACCGAGCCTTTGACATAGACCACTCTGCCGCCATCGCGCGGGTGGAGGGTGGCCATGTACTGCTTTTCACTCTGAAACGGGATTTCGTCCAGGCGGGGAAAGGCCTTTTCCAGCTTTTCCTTGTTCAATCCCGCTTTGGTGGCTGCCACGAGCAATGCCCCTTCCGTGGGGTCGCCGTAGATATCACAGCACTCGTCATTATCCCGCCTCGTCAGGAAAGAATCGTTGCAGAGCGTGCCGATTCGCAGCATCAAGTTGATTGAGGGCTCGTTCAGCAGGTCAATAGTTTGCCCGTCACGGCGGAATTCACCCTGCGGAATGTAACCCTCGCCGGTTACTTCAATCGTCTGGCCGTCAACATACAGGCGTTGCACGGTCATCTCGTTCCGGGTCAGTGTTCCGGTTTTATCCGAGCAGATAACCGTGGCTGAACCGAGGGTCTCCACGGCCACCAGTTTGCGGATGATGGCATTTCGCCGGGCCATGATGTGCATACCCACCGCCAGCACGACGGTAACCACGGTAGGCAGGCCCTCCGGTATGGCGGAGACGGCGGCCGCTACGGCCAGCAGGAATATTTCCAGCCAGTCCAGCCCCTGGAGCAGGCCAACCGCCACCAGCAGGGCACATATGCCAAGGAAAAGAATAACTATGTACCGGCTCAGTTTGCTGATGTTTTTCTGCAGGGGTGTCTTCTCCGACTTGATTTCCTGTATAGCGGTTGCTATCTGGCCGATGTCCGTTGCCATGCCGGTCCTGACGACCATGGCGGTGGCGCGACCGTAATTGACAATGGTGCCCATATGCACCATGTTCTTTCTCTCTGGCATGGGTACGTCTTCATGGATGGCATCGGTGTGTTTGTCAACGGGCATGGACTCGCCGGTGAGCATGGCCTCATTTACTTTCAGGTTGGAGACCTCAATAAGGCGGGCGTCGGCCGGGATTTTATCACCGGTTTCCAGGAGCACGATATCACCGGGAACAACCTCTCGGGCGGGGATAACCTTTATAGCCCCATCGCGCCGGACGCTGGCCCTGGGTGCCGCCATCCGGATGAGCGCTTCCATCGCTTTCTCGGCGCGGGACTCCTGTATAAAGCCGATGGCGGCATTGAGAAAAAGCACGCCGAGAATCACACCGGCGTCAATAAAGTGCTCAACAATGAGGGAGATAATGGCGGCGACCATCAGGACATAAATGAGCGGGCTGAGAAACTGCCTCAGAAATACGATTAATGGCGGCGTCTTCTTTTTGCCCTTCAGCTCGTTAGGGCCGTACCGCATGCGACCGGAACTGGCCTCATCACCGGTAAGCCCGGAACGCCGGGAACCGAATGCCTCCAGAGCTTCACCGGTGGAGAGGTTATGCCACTGCGTGTTCATGCTAGGTAGTATTGGCTTCCTGACGGCAGAATTTTAGCAGCTCGGCGAAGTTGCTGATTCTGGCGGCGTTGTTGGTCTCCAGGAAACCGTCATAGGTGAGGCTTATCCAGGGTTTCTGGTAGGTGGCGCTGAACTTCTCGGCCATGGCGGCCACGATGCCGCCGGGCATACAGCCGTGGGGCATTACCGAAATCACCCCGGCAAATACCGGCGATTCCATCCACTCCACACCGCTGCCGATGCTGAGGACGGCCTCGCTGCCGCAGCGGGGGGATAAATACATGTCTGACTTGGCCAGTATGGCCGCCGTGGAAGGCTCTCTTCCATCGAGCAGCTCGCGGTAGTAGCCGGAGACCTTGTGCTCATCGCGTTCCTGGACCAGTTTTTTCAGGTAGCTGGACAGCATTTTCCGGAAATTCCGGTCTTTCACCGCGTCTTCGAGGTTGCGGTAGGCGGTATATTTCATCCATTCGCCAACGGGAGAAACGATGACTTCAAGACCTGCCTCTTCGCATTCTTTCACCAGGTTGCGGTTGCTGAATCGATTGGAGCGCAGGAATATCTCGCCGTTTATGCCGATGAGAGGTCGTGGCGGCAGGTGCGGGTCAATGAGTGACTTAAATGCTGCCGTTGCCTGCTGCAGCACATCGTAAAACGGCTCCTTGCGGCGGACCCGCTCCGCAATCCGTTTCAGGAATTCATCGAACAGGTCTTCGGCCGCTCCTTTTTCCTTTTCATAGGGACGGGTGCGCCAGAGAAGCCTTTGCAGCCCGTCAACAGCCACGATGCTGTTCCAGGCGAGGCGGGTAAAGCCCGGTTCAAGGTTAAGGTCACGGTAGGCGTTATTGGAAACCGAGGATATCATCGGCAGGTCAAAGCCGACGTCTTTCAGTATTCGGCCCTGCTCGACCGCGTACTTGCCCAGCCGACACGGGCCATAGGCACCAGCCATGAATCCCTCGTAATTCTTCAGGTCGTCGCCGCAGTCGGAGCAGAACTTCATGAAGTCGCCTAGGGTGACGCGATAGGGGAGACATTCCGTTCCTGAGGTGACATGGTTGCTGATGAGGAGGGTGCGTTCATCGGATTCAGGCAGCACGATGGCCCGTGCCCCGGAGGCATTAATCGCTTCGGCGAGGACATCGGCGTGGGGGCACATGCTGGGAAGAAGCAGCGTCTTCTTCGGGTCGATAATGGCAGAGACACCGCGGTAAATGTACCTGTCTGTATCCGGAATATGCTTTGCGGACTGGGCATGGCTCGTAATCGTGTCCACGTATGCTTCAAGTCGGGTGACAATACCCGCTTCGGCAGCATGCTCGTCCATTTCCAGTTCGCCGAGCGGCTTTTCGCCCATAATATCGGCCAGCATCGGGAGCATGAAGGAATTTGGGCCGCAGCCGAAGTTGGTGATGGCCAGGCCGTAAAGCTGCGGGTCCTCGACGGTCAGGGCACCACCGGCGATGAACTTGCTCTCGTAATACCAGTAGGGACGGTCCGAATACTCCTTGGGGTCGACGGCTCCCAGCGGCAGCAAATCGAGGGGTATGGGCACCACGCCGAGCTGGGCCAGCTTTTCGGCGAT
>JABMRL010000096.1 GCA_013202615.1 Dehalococcoidia bacterium | reverse complement strand
TTTCATAGCTCACCTCTAAATATATTTGTAGATTTTAGTTATTTTAAGCACACTTATAGTATAATGTCAATCAATTGCTCTCCAAACGTCTTGTATATTTCTGGTAATAAAGTACCTGGGAATAATGTAATGGTTGACGAAAAAAAAGTGAATTGGACGTGAGAATGAGCTTTTTTATCAAGAAGGCTTACATATTTACAAAAAAAAACATTGAAAAAAGAGATTACCTATATTAGAATTGGGTAAAACAATCGGGCGTAGGACTAATGGCAAGAGAGGCACCACCAGGCGAAATACTAGAGAGCGCAGGGCATGATATTGGCGCCTTAGAGAAGGCTGTTGACCGGGCGGGGCAGCTAAGTCGCGCGGCGATGGGAGCGGCAGAGGCGACTACCAAAGCCGCCCAGGAAGCAATTGAGCGCGCGGAACAGATCAGCCTGGAGGCGAAGGAAATTGCTGAGGTATCTGCCAAGGCAGTTAAGGAGGCGATACGGCGCGCGGAAGAGGTAAGCCGTGAGGTCATGGAAAGCGCGGAAACTGCTATTAAAGCAACTGAAGAGGCGATAAAACGAGCTGAGGAAACTGCCCGTACCCCGAAGGAGGCAGCCAAGGCAATCACCAAGCGTTTTCAGGAGGCCATTAATCGTGCCGAAGAGATAAGCAAGGAGGCTATGGAGGCAGCGGAGGCGGCATACGTTTCTTCGGAAGAGGGGTTGAGTCGGGTCAGCGAAATAAGCAGCGAGGCCAAACAAGTCTCCGAGTCTGCAGCCAGGGCAGCCAAAGAAGAAATTGATAAAGCGGAAGAAGCAGGTCGGATTGCCAAGGAAGCGGCCGGGGAATCCATCAGGGTTGCTAAGGAGGCTAACAGCAGGGCAGATAAAGCCAGTCGTGATGCCAGAGAAGCCGCCGAGGCAGCGATAAAGGAAGCCAGAGATGCTGCTACCAAGGCAGAAAGAGTCAGCCGGGTGACCAGGGAAACGGCTGAGGCGGCATCGAAAACAGCTCAGGAAGTGGCACTCAGGGCAGAGAAAATAAGCACCGATGCCAAAGGGCTCGCCGAGACGTCATTGAGGAGTTCGCAGGAAGCAATCATCCGTGCTGAGGCAATAAGCAAAGATATGAAGCTGGCAGCGGATAATTCCGGCCGGGCTTCACAGGAAGCAATAGCCAGGGCCGAGGTAATAAACAAGGAGACCAGGGCCTCAATAGAGGCGGCTACCAGGGCTACCAGAGCGGTTGTAGATACTGCCATCGTCGCTTCCAGGGAAGCGGCCGAAGCATCATCCAGAGAGTCTCAAGAAGCAACCGGTCGGGTGGAAGAAATCAGAAATGAGATAAAAGCAGCGCACGGCGAACTGGTTAGCACCTTTCAGAAAGCGCTTGACCGTGTTGAGGTGATGAGCAAGGAAACACTGGAGAAGACCGGAGAAGCGGTCAGCACTACGCAGGAGAAGACTGAGATATCGGCCAGAGCTTCAGAGGAGGCGATTAGCCAGATAGAACAGGTTAGCCAGGAAGCCAAAGATACTGCCGATGTTTCGGCTAATGCAAGCCGGGAAGCTGCTGAGGCGGCGATTAAAGCTGCTCAGGAAGTTGCTGAGGCATCAACCACTACATCGCAGGAGGCGGTAAATCGGGCCGAGGAAATCGGGCGGGAGGCTAGGGAGGCTAACGAAGCGGCTGCGCAAGCGGCTCAGGAAGCGATTGGTGAAGCGATGCGCATTGCCCAGGAGGCGGCGGAGGTGGCGACCAAAGCCTCTCAGGAGGCGGTAAGCCGGGCGGAGGCGATAGGCAAGGAAACCAAAGATACGGCTGATGAATCAGTGAAAGCGGTTAAAGAAGCTACCAAATTGGCTACCAGAGCCGCCAGAGAAGCGGCCGAAACTTCGGTAAAAGCTTTTGAAGACGCGATAAGTCGAGCTGAGGCAATAGGCCAGGAGACAAAGGAGACCACTGCAGAATCAGCGAAAGCAGCTAAAGAAGCTACTGAGGCCACGGTATATGCGGCCAGAGAAGCAACTGCGGAAACAACACGGGTTGCCAAAAAGGCAGCAGAAACGGCGATAAAGGCTTTTGAGCAGACCATACTTCGCGTTGAGGAAGCTGGCAAGGAGGCGGCGGAGGCAGCAGAGACGTCGCTCAAAGCTTTTGAAACAGCAATCGGAGAAACGGTAGAATCCCGTGAAGAAGATGGGATTGCTGAGGTGGCGGCCGAAACTGATGAAGAGACAGCCGAGGCAACGCTCAAGGCCTTTGCCCAGGCGATTGGCAAGGCTAAAGAATCCAATGTCAAGGGTAAACCAAAGGCGGGAGCCGGTAAAAAGAAGGAAAAAATAGAGGCCCGTTTGAACTTTCTGGCCCGGATGTATGAAACCAAGAAAAACGAACAGGACAGTGAAAATGGTATTATGGGGGAGGATGAAGAAGCCGAAAAATAAATCAGCAGAAACCAATCACATATCCGTGTATCAGTAATATCAATGCAGGAGGTACTCGATGGCGAACCCAAAAGAACAGGCCAAGAAGGTCGATGAGGAAACCGAAGAAGTAGTCGAGGAAACGGCTGAAGCCGTTCCTGAAGAAGTTGAGCAGATGAGTGCAGAAGTAGAAGAACAAGAACAACCGGCAAGGCCACTTGAAGAGGTGCTGGGACAGGCCGAGAAGGCTTACGCCGCTTTTATGGACGCGCAGCGGCAGGTAGCCAGTGCCTACAGGACCAATGAACAACAAATTGCCAGAGCCTACAAACGTGCTGAGCAACAGGCGGAGAAAGCCTGCAACGAGGCTATTAAAGAGACAATGCGAGCACGTGACGAGGCGGTGGCGGCCGTAGCTAAAGCGCGTGATGATGCGATATCTCAGGCAGAGAGGGCGTACAAGAAGGCGAAAGACCAGATGGATAAGGAATGCGAGGCACGGGTAGAAGAGGCCTCGAAAAAGAGAGAAGAGGCACTTGCACAGGCTTGGCAGCTCCGTGACGAAACTGTGGATCAGGCCTGGAATATATATGCCAAGTTATCACGATAAGTACGACGATATAGCAATCTGAGTACCTCTTGGCCTGGCTGATACACTTGTGTGTGATTGGTAGTGTTTTAGTTAGATTAGAGACGGGATATCTTTGAGGGTGACTTCTATTCCCCGGTACTTGTCCTCGATTCCTTCCTGTCTCTTTTTCAATGCGGTGATGAGGCTGAGGGTCTTGGTGAAGTAGTTCCTCACCTTTTCCACATCGCTGAGTTCCGACAGGATGACGGTGATATCGAGCACCCTTTTTTCTCTCGGATAATCACCGCTTCTGATAACTGCCTCAGGGGTAAGGCTCTTGAGGTACGTACCGAGTTCCTTGATAAGGTCAACATTCATTTCCTTGGGTGGAGCGGAAACAAGGTAAAGGGCTCTCTTTGAATCTATGGGATTGACCTTGAGGGAAAGACCGGTGACTGCCTGGTCCATGGCCTGGGTTCCTTTCTGGGCTTCAGCGGCCTTGTTCCTGAAATCGCGTGTCCGGGCCAGGAGTTTCTTGCCCAGCGAGATTTCTGACCGGCCGTAACCAATTGCGGTCCATCCGGTCAGCGTCTGTATAATGTCGCCGGCATCAAGTATCTTCGCCCCGATGTATTGGTGTTTTTTTTCTTCACCGGCGCAGAGCAAATTGTAAAATGGTTCCGTAATCAGGGTGTTAATTTTGGACAAATTGCTTCTAAGCGACGCGTCTTTCATCACGTATCTCTGGTTATCAACCAGGAATACCGCATCAGCAACCAGATAGGCTGATTTCAGACATGTGGCGGCATTGTATATGGTCCTTTCCTCGGTGGACTCCTCATGCTCGAAAGGTAGTACTACGAGATTGTACACCGGTTTATCCACGTAGCGCTCTTTTATAAGCTGAGTGATAACGGGAAGTGCGCCGGACCCGGTACCCCCGGCCGCGCCCGCGATTAGCAGAAAGGCATCTGCTTCAACGAAACGCTTGCCGGCTCTTATCGTTTCAATTATCTTATCGCCGTCTTCTCTGGCGATCTCGGCACCCAGTTCATTAATTTTACCTACGCCATGTCCGCCCGTCTTTCGGCCACCAATGAGAATGCGATGCTGGTAATCCGGCTTGATTCCGGTCAGGCCACTGAGGTCGGCAACATCAGTATTGACCGCAGAAGCGTTGGCGATGATATCGATACCACGTTGAACGTGTGCTCTACGGTTTAATCGGACAAATTCATCGGCAATCCGGCCACCGCACTGTCCAAAACCAACTACAATTAATTTCATTATTTACCTTGTTATTTTAATTTGTGTTATTGTAGGCATTATTTCCACGCAATGTCAATGCAGGTTTTCTCTGAAATTTACGATTGAGGCAGACTGAGTAAGCAATCGGGGCATTTACAGGGTAGAAAAAAGTCCTCCCCTGAAAGTAACTCTCTTCTCTGTTTAAAGAGACGGTAACGGTTCATTCTTTTTCGCAATACCGACAATCAGTATATTTTTATGTTTTTGGCTCGTTTTATTATAGTCCCTTGCCCGCGATAAAGGCAGTGAGGTCAGCCAGGCGGCAGCTGTAGCCCCACTCGTTGTCGTACCAGGCAAGGACCTTGACCATATTGCCGCCGATGACCATGGTGCTCAAGGCATCAACGATGGTGCTGGCCGGGTTGCCCTTGAAGTCCATGCTGACCAGTGGCTCCTCACAGTATTCCATAATGCCGGCGAGAGGACCCTCGGCGGCTGATTTGAACGCCTTATTGACCTGCTCGACAGTTATCTCCTGCTTTAGCTCGGCGACAAAATCGATGACCGAGACGGTGACTACCGGGACGCGAAAGGCCATGCCGTGCAGCCTGCCCTCAAGGTCAGGGATGACCAGGGTAACGGCATGGGCGGCACCGGTGGTGGTGGGGATGATGTTCACTGCAGCGGCGCGTGCCCGGCGCAGGTCATCGTGCACCATGTCCTGGATTTTCTGGTCATTGGTGTAGGCGTGAATTGTGGTCATAAGTCCTTTGTCCACGCCGAAGCTATCGTGGAGTACTTTGACTACCGGGGCGATGCCGTTGGTGGTGCAGGAGGCGTTGGAGATGACGGAGTGTTTCTTCGGGTCATACTTTGCCTCGTTGACGCCGAGGACGACGGTAACATCCTCACCCTTGGCCGGTGCGGAGATGAGCACTTTTTTAGCGCCGCCCTTAAGATGGGCAGAGGCTTTGGCGGCGTCCGTAAAGAGCCCGGTAGACTCGATGATGATGTCAACCCCGCAGTCGCGCCAGGGTATACTGGCGGGGTCTCTTTCCGAGAAAACCTTCACTTTGTGGCCATCTACGGTGATGGCGTCATCGCTGGCAGCCACGCTGCCCGGATAGGGTCCGTAGGTGCTGTCCCATTTCAACAGGTGGGCGTTGGTAGCCGTATCGGTGAGGTCGTTAATGGCCGCAATTTCCAGTTCACCTTTATGATACTGGTTGATGGTGCGCAGGGTTAGCCGGCCGATGCGACCGAAACCATTGATTCCGACTCTGATTGTCATCTTGTCTTTCCTGCCTTGTTAGTTTAATAAAGTAATATTATTAATCCAGCTTCAAACTGGTGAACGCTCCCATTCCGGCAAAATGGGCTGCCTGTCCAAGCTCGTCTTCTATGCTGAGGAGGCGGTTATATTTGGCGGTGCGCTCGGAGCGACAGGGGGCGCCGGACTTAATCTGCCCCGCATTGAGGCCGACCGCCAGGTCGGCGATGGTGGTATCTTCGGTCTCGCCGGAACGGTGGCTGACGATTGCCGTCCATCCGGCTTCCTGTGCCATCCTGATAGCTGATATCGTTTCCGTAAGAGTGCCTATCTGGTTGAGCTTGATGAGGATGGAGTTGGAAGCTTTAATCTCAATGCCTCGGCTCAGTCGACTGACATTTGTGGTGTAGAGGTCGTCGCCGACCAGCTGCACTTTATCGCCCATTTTTTCGGTGATGAGCTTCCAGCCGTCCCAATCGTCCTCGGCCATGCCGTCTTCGATGCTGATAATCGGGTAGGCGGATATCCATTTGACATAAAATTCTACCATCTCTGCAGAAGTGAGCCGGGTGCCCTCGCGTTCCAGCACGTACCTGCCATCCTGGTAGAATTCACTGGCGGCCGGGTCAAGAGCGATGAAACAATCGCGACCGGGCTGATAGCCTGCTTGCTCAATTGCGGTCAGGACAGCTTCGATAGCCTCTTTATTGGAAGGGAGAGAGGGGGCAAAACCGCCTTCGTCACCGACATTTGTGTTGAGCCCAGTGTCTTTCAGGACTTTCTTCAGCGAATGGTAAACCTCGGTACCCATCTGCAGGGACTGACTGAAGCTGGTAGCCCCGGCGGGTACGACCATGAATTCCTGGAAATCCGTGGAGTTGGCGGCGTGTCTGCCGCCGTTTAAAATATTCAGCAATGGCACCGGCAGGGTCTGCTCATTGGCCTGGCCAAGGTAGCGATAGAGCGGCATATCCAGTGAGTTCGCTGCGGCATGGGCCACCGCCAGCGATGTTCCTAAAATAGCATTGGCGCCGAGGCGCGATTTATTATCGGTGCCATCAAGCTCAATCAATTTGCGGTCGATAGCTTCCTGGTCGCTGGCGGCCATCCCCTTAATGGCGGGCGCGATTTGCTCATTGATATTTTTAACCGCCTGAAGGACACCTTTACCGCCGTATCTTTTCTTATCCCCGTCGCGAAGCTCCACCGCTTCGTAAGTGCCGGTACTGGCCCCGGATGGTACGGCAGCCTGACCCACTGTTCCTTCCGAAAGCGCCACCTCTACGGCCACGGTCGGGTTACCCCTTGAATCCAGGACCTCTCTGCCTTTCACCTTCTTAATGGTTGACATTTTCTTATTCATTGAAGTTAGCTAGACGGATGGGTCTGCCAATAATTGATGACCTTTACTACTTCGCGCGCCCAAAAAACAGGACGCTGCTTCTCAGTCAGATTCGGAGGAATACTAGGTAATCCCCAAAACCCGGGGTTTGGCATTCCCTTCACTTTACTAACCGCAATTGCTGAAAGTAAAGGACGCCCTTGATTCGCCTCATAATCGGAAATCTCTCCAAGGATTGTGCCCAATTTCCTTCCTCGTCCAATACTCAATTCTTGATAAAAAATGACCTCCCCAGCCTTTGCTACCTGTATTAATCTGTTTCGGATATCCTCTCTCATTGTCAGACCTCCCCCCTGTCTCTTTTAATGGCTATTTAGCAAATTGAGCCAAGCGCTTTGTTTACCGCATCCGCCGGATTACGGGCGGGAACAATCGAGTTATCCGGT
>JABMRL010000095.1 GCA_013202615.1 Dehalococcoidia bacterium | reverse complement strand
GTGGTGCTGGGCGGAACGACCACTGAGAAGAAGAAACGCCATCCCACGATAGGTAACAACGTGGTCATCGGCGCCGGGGCAATCGCGCTGGGTCCCATAACCATCGGCGACGATGCCCGCATCGGTTCCGGCTCGGTGGTCATCAAGTCGGTCCCGGCCGGAGTCACGGTGGTGGGCGTTCCGGGGCGGTCGGTAGAAGACCGCCAAAAGCCAATGCTGGAACTGGACCACGGGCAATTGCCGGACCCTATCGCCGAAGCCATCAAGCTGGTATTGCGAGAGCAGGACAAGCTTGAGGAAAGGCTGCACGAACTGGAGAAACAATGCGGCATCCGTGCGCCCGGTGATGAACTTGAGCAAATGAGAAAGCGAATGGAGCAGGAACTGACGGAAAACGAGGGGTGAGATGAGCAAGCGGCGTTTCATGTTTACCTTCAACGAGGAACAAATTCAGGAGCCCATTATCTATAACCTCGGACAGCAGTTTGCCCTGATTACCAATATCCACCGTGCCGACGTCTCCAAAGATGAGGGCTGGGTCTTGCTCGATCTGGAGGGCAACGAGACTGACATTGAACAAGGCATCGCCTGGGTTACCAGCAAGGGAGTGCGCGTCGACCCGGTAGATGCTGACACCGAGGAGCGTTAATATGAAGAGAATCTATCTTGACTATGCCGCCACCACGCCCACCCACCCCGACGTGGTCAAGGCGATGCTGCCCTATTTCACCAGTTCGTTCGGGAACCCCTTCAGCATCTATGCCTGCGGGCAGGATGCGAAAGAGGCCATCGAGGGAGCCAGGGCCAGCGTAGCCGCGCTCATTGGTGCCCGGGATGAGGAAATCATCTTCACCAGCGGCGGCACCGAGGCGGACAACGCTGCGCTCAAAGGCGTTGCCTATGCCAGCGGGGGCAGAGGCCAGCATATCATCACCTCTTCCATCGAGCACCACGCCATCCTGGAAACCAGCCACTTCCTGGAAACACAGGGATTCGAGATAACCTACCTGCCCGTGGATGAGTACGGTATGGTTGACCCTGACGATGTCCGCCGGGCGATTACGGATAAGACCATCATCGTTTCTATAATGCATGCCAATAACGAGGTCGGCACCATTCAGCCGGTTGCTGAAATTGCCCGGATTACGCGGGAAGCCGGCGTTTATCTGCACACCGATGCCGTACAGTCAGTGGGGCACGTTCCGTCTACCGTTGACGAACTCGGCGTTGACCTGCTCTCCATGTCCGCCCATAAACTGTACGGCCCCAAGGGCGTCGGGGCGCTCTACGTAAGAAAAGGCACCAGGCTCGTCTCTTTTATGCACGGTGGTGAGCAGGAATACGGGCGGAGAGCCGGCACCCACAATGTTCCCGGCATTGTCGGCCTGGGAAAGACGGCAGAGATTGCGCGGCAGGAAACCGATGAAGAAGCGGAAAGAGTAACCCGCCTCCGTGATAAGCTGCGCAATGGTATTCTGGAGAGCATTGACCATGCCCGCCTTAATGGACACCCACAGGCAAGGCTGCCCAATAACCTCAACGTGAGCATCTCGTATGCTGAGGGCGAGGCGATGTGTCTGAAACTCGACCGGGAAGGTATCTGTTGCTCAACGGGCTCTGCCTGCACCTCCGCTGTCACCGAACCATCCCATGTCCTGGCGGCGCTTGGTCTGGACCCATTGCAGGCCCACAGCTCCCTGCGGTTCAGCCTGGGCAAGTGGACGACAGAAGAAGAAATCGACCACGTGCTGGAGGTACTGCCCCGTATCGTGACCAGGCTGAGAGCCATATCACCACTTCTGAAGAGTCATGGTTAATTTTTTCATATTCAATCTTTGAAGGAGGAAACATGTTACCGGAAATAGGTAAAATTGACAAAGCAACGTTTGACCGGGTTATCTTCCCCCATCTCGGCAAAGCCGACCCCTCGGTGCTGCTCGGCCCCAGGCACGGCGTTGACGCTGCTGTAATCGAGCTGCCGGGAGGCGAGGTCATGGTGGTTGCCGAGGACCCCACCTTTGGCATGCCGGTGGTGATGCCATATTTCGGCTGGGCAATTGTCCACATCTGCGCCAGCGATATCGCCGTGATGGGTGTGCCGCCCAGATACATGACCATCTGTCTGCTGTTGCCGCCCGGTACCGAGGACAAAGTGCTTGAGCATCTCTGGCTGGATACCCACCGGGAATGTGAAAAGTTGGGCATCGCCATCGTCGGCGGCCACACCGGCGTCGTTCCTGGCATCGGCTTCCCGCTTAACGGCGGCTGCACCATGTTCGGCATCGGGAAAAAGGAGCAGCTCACCCCTCCGTCCAACGCCAGGGTTGGCGACCGGGTAATCATCACCAAGGGGCCCGCCATTGAATCGACCGGTATCCTGGCGCTTCAGGCAGAGAAACCACTCACAGATAAGTTCGGTAAGGACCTCGTTGAGAAAGCGAAGAAGCACTTCACTGCCATGACCGTCGTACAGGACGCGCTGGTGGCAGCCCCCAACGCCCACGCCATGCACGATGCCACCGAAGGCGGCCTGCTCAATGGCATATATGAAGTTGTCGAGGCTTCGGGTACCGGGGTAACCATCTATGAGGAAAAAATCATTGTTCCGGAGGAAATCGAGGCTGTTCACCGCTATTTCAATATCGACCCGCTCATCTCAATCAGCGAGGGCACACTGATAGCCACCGCCACCCCGGAAAACACTCCCAGGATTATCAACGACCTGAAGCAAAACAATATTGCCGCCTGGGAAATCGGTGAGGTGACGGAAAAGGACCGGGTATTTATTCGCCGTGACGGTAAAAAAGAAGCGCTGACGCCGGTTAAAGTTGACCCGTTCTGGGCAGCTTACTTCAGCACGCTGGGAGGATAAAATTTGAGCATAAATCAGCAAGAGGAAATGATACTGGGCAATCTTGCCCACGCCGTGGCCACGCTGCAGGAGAGCGCCGAATTCGCACTTCTTATGCCGGAAGTAAGGGTGAACCTGGTCCACGCACTGCCTGATGCCAGAACGGGGAAGGACGTCGCCGCCATTGACGGCAGGATAACGGTGGTGCGGGGATTTCCCTACGCCTCCGGCCTGCCGGCCTGGGGAGGCTCCGACCATATGGCCCGCCTGATAATCGAAGCGAGGAAGTACGACCCGTCAATAAACGCCGGCATTAACTTCAGATGTGATGCCGACGTGATTGAACTGATGAAGCAGTACTGCGTGGAGAAAGGGTTCCTCTTCGGCTGGATTGACCGTACCAATGAGCCGGCGGAAGTGATGGCCAAGGACCGCAGTTCCATGCCCTGGAAGATAAAACAGCTGGTGGACAGCGCCGGCGGCGTACCCAGGCTGTTCTACGAAGGCGATGGCTGGGGCAAGGAGCCGCTCTCCGTAGCCCTCGGTGATACTGCGGTCGAAGTGGTGGACATGGCCATCGACATCGCACGGCGTTACAGGAAGAAAATGGGCTAATCCATCCTCTACAAAACTCAACTCGGGAAAGCTTCTCTCAGGGAATAAATCGTGGATAAAGTAGCCGTTGCCATGAGCGGCGGTATTGATTCCTCTGTCGCCGCCGCTTTGCTGAAAGAAATAGGACATCACGTTATCGGCGTCACCATGCGAGTGTGCCCCGGAGATAAGGCGGACACGTCACCAGGTGCGGCTCCTGACTTTATCAACGATGCCCGACGTGTGGCCGGTGCGCTCGGCATTCCCCATCACGTGTTTGATTTAAGAGACATCTTCCACGAGAAGGTCATTGCCCCTTTCTGCCAGGAGTACCGCGCGGGGAGGACACCGAATCCCTGTGTGCTCTGCAATTGCC
>JABMRL010000094.1 GCA_013202615.1 Dehalococcoidia bacterium | reverse complement strand
GGAGTGATTAACCTCCCCTCGCCCCTCTTGGCCGGTACTGATTGGCGGCTTCCAGCGTCAATGCCAGGCTCATCAGGAAATCGTCGTGTCCCCGGGAGGGGTCAACGTAAAAGCTCATCGTCTGGTTGGGGCGGTACTGGCTTTTCGCTTTTTCCATCTCAAGCCAGAATTCCTGGTATTCGGGAGAGCCATCGCTCCGGTACATTTTCAGCCGTCCGGAATTGATAGCGGCCAGCAGGTTGAAGCCGAGTTCTGACTTTGAGCGCTGGGTGAAAGTGAAAGGGATGACTCGCGACCCCAGCGCCTGCCTGAGAAATGAGCTCACCGGCTCGCCGACTCCGGTGGCATCAACCGCAATCCGGCGGCAGCGCCACACGTTCTTCAGGATATCAACCAGCTGGGGATAAAGCTCGGCGTGTTTTCGGCCCGTCCACCGGTAATGCTCCACGATTTTTACCTGTGGCTGCTTCGTTATTTCATCGCAGGCGGTGAAATCAAGCTCACCTATGGTGACTACCGTGGAGTCCCGCCGTGGCTTCAAAGCCCTCAGATAGGCATCCTCGGCCTCTTCGGCTTCCCCGGCCAGGTCAATGCCGGCTATATAGGTCTGGCCACTCTGGTATGCGTGTTTCCGGTGATGCTCTCCGCACATCTGGGCGCGCTGTTGCACGCTCAGGAAGCCACCGCCGCCGCGGATGGGCTGAAGCCGGTACTGAGTAAGAAAAAGCGGGTGGTTTTCCCCGAGCCTCTCTCTTTCCGCGGCAACGTAAGCCAGGTAATCAGGGTTGTGCCGGGCAATTTCCTGCCAGTCATAACGGAAATGGCGTTTAATGCCGTCCTTTCTCTCCAGCTCGAGGTTGGTCTGCTTCACTTCTTCCAGCAGGGTGGTGTCATCCCAGGTGGTGCCATAGTGCACGGTGGTCACGTTGGTGGTGGCGCCCATCGGCTTGAATTCCTTGTTGTACTTGTCCTTGCTGACGTCCTGCGACTCGTCCACTTCCAGCAGGATGTGGGCGGTATTGCCCACCACGTTGGCGGATTCATCAGCGGAAAGAAACATGGCCCGGGCGTTGCCCAGCCTGAGGATGTAGCCCTGTTCCGCGCGCCAGATGCCATCGAAGCCGGCCTCATTCAACCTGTCCTTGAGACGGGTCATGGAGATAACCGTCTGAGGCTTGAAGGTAGGGGAGCACTTTATCAGGTTCTGCGGCTCCGCCATGTAGAGCGTCAGCAGAAGCAACTCAAGCTGGGCGGAAAGCTCGTTTTTCCCGCCCTGCCGGGCGATTTCCACGGAAAAGGTCAGTCCCTTTCTGCCGAAGACACTGTTCAATATAGCCAGAGCTATCTCCCGCTGGTAGGGACGCAGCTGGCGTGTGGTCAACCTGCCCTCCGCAGACTTATTTGCTGACGGTGGTGGCGATGCCGATGCCGAGGGGGAGGGCGACGTCTCTGAGGACATTGCCAATAGCCTCCTTCAGTCCTTTCCTCTGTTCTTTGCTGATTTTATATTTCGTGCGGATAAGCCTCTCCAGGGCGTTGGTTGCCTCTACGATGAGCTTAATATTTTTCGGGTCGTCATCCAGGATAGACTTTATCTTTACTCGAAGCAGGGCAATCTCGTCGTCAATGCCGTTGATGCCAGACACCAGGTCGAAATCGATGCGCTCGGCTTCATCAAGTACTTTCTGGTAAAAGCCGCCCTGTTTCTGGTTTGCCCTTGATGCGTTTGCTTTTTGGCGTGCTCTGGCTGGCATATGGTTTGTCTCCTTTGTTCAAAGTCCGGGCAGCTGCCAGGACAATGGTGTGGGCAGCAAGGTCCCGCCGCTGTTTTTCTACGGCCAATTTAAGGAGCTTCATCACTTTCCTCGTTCTTCTAACTAACCGTTATAAAAATAGCACAAACGTTCTATTTTAAGCGAATCAATTTTGTCACCTTTTCAGACAAGCCCTGCTGTTTTATTCCTTGACAATCAATTGTGTTAGGTTTACGATTTGTCTAGTATCCGCAGTGACTGTATCCCCGGGAAGGAGAGAACGGTGGACTTTTCGCTCAGTGAGGAGCACAAGATGCTCCAGACCACGGTAAGGGACTTCGCCAGTGAGAAACTGGCACCGGTAGCCGACGAGCTGGACCGGAAGCAGGAATTTGCCCGGGATAATTTCAGGATGATGGCGGAGATGGGCCTGCTCGGCCTGGGCATACCTGAGGAGTACGGCGGCAGCGGCGGCGATGAGCTTTCCGTGGCCATCGTTGTGGAGGAACTGTCAAAGGCATGTGCCGCCACCGCCGATATTCTGGACGCACATCTGTGTCTGTGCGCGGCACCGATTTACCGCTTTGGCACGGATGAGCAGAAGCAGAAGTTCCTGCCT
Organism: Dehalococcoidia bacterium; assembly: GCA_013202615.1. GTDB lineage: Bacteria > Chloroflexota > Dehalococcoidia > Dehalococcoidales > RBG-16-60-22 > E44-bin89. The sequence continues at coordinate 1,401 of JABMRL010000094.1, read as the reverse complement.
GCCCTGGTGAAAGGGGAAAAGGTCGGTGCCATGGCCGTCACCGAATCGGAGGCTGGCAGCGATGTCAGCAAAGTGCAGATGACCGCGACCAGAGATGGCGATGACTATATCCTCAATGGCACCAAGATATTTATTACCAATGGCGATGTCTGTGATGTGGTGCTCCTCTTTGCCAATGTGACGGAGCTGGGGGAGCGGGGTATGACGGCCTTTCTCGTGGAGACGGACACGCCGGGTTACAGCAAGGGTAAAAAATACGATAAGCTGGGAATGCGCGCCGCCACCAACGCTGACCAGGTCCTTGAGGACTGCCGCGTTCCGGCGGCCAACCGGCTCGGTGACGAAGGAAAGGGCATGCGCATTTTTCTGGAGCTTATCGACCACGGACGGATAGGAATAGCGGCGCAGGCCACCGGCATTACCCGCGCCATCCTGGAGAGGGCCGTCGAGTATGCCAAGAACCGAAAGCAGTTCGGTGCGCCGATTGCTTCCTATCAGGCAATTGGCTGGCGGCTGGCCGATATGCACACCGAGTTGGAAGCGGCCAGATTGCTCACCTGTCAGGCGGCCTGGCTGACGGATAACGGGCAGCCGTTCCGAACGCAGGCGGCCATGGCCAAACTGTACGCCACGGAACTGGCCATGCGGGCAGCCACGCTGGGGATTCAGGTGTTCGGCGGTTACGGCTACATGATGGACTCGCCGATGCAGCGCTACTTCCGCGATGCCAAGCTGACTGAAATCTACGAAGGGACTTCAGAAGTCCAGCGCATGGTTATCTCAGCATCGCTGTTTCGCTAATCAAGGGCAATATGCAACAGGGAAAAACGATAGGCCAGCTGAATATCGGTGACCGGGCCAGTATCCGCAAGCAGATTACTGAGCGAGACGTGTTGCGCTTTGCCGAGACAACGGGTGATAAAAACCCGTTACATCTGGATAAGATCCATGCGCAGCAGACGATTTTCGGTGAGAGAATCGCCCACGGCATGCTCACGGCGAGCCTGATATCGGCGGTGCTCGGTATGAAATTACCCGGCCCCGGCAATATTTACCTATCTCAGACTCTAAAATTCAAGGCGCCGGTGAAGTTCGGGGATATCATCGAGGCAGAGGTGGAGGTGGTGGAAAAGATACCGGAGCGAAACCGCGTTCGCTTGCAGACCACCTGTCGCAATCAGGATGGAACCGTGGTGCTGGAAGGCGAGGCGGTGGTCATCCCCCAGAAATAATAAGCCGGTTGACGGCAAACGACCATTAAACCAGTGGAGGACGCTCATGTCAGAACAAGAATACCTGATGGGCAACGAGGCGATGGGCAGGGGAGCGATTGAGGCAGGGGTTAAAGTGGTGGCGGGCTACCCGGGAACCCCGGCCTCAGAGGTATTGGAATATGTTTCC